>UQRJ01000072.1 GCA_900543345.1 uncultured Sporolactobacillus sp.
GGGCTCGGAGATGTGTATAAGAGACAGGAAGCAACTTGCCGAAAACGGCAAAATAATTCTGCGGACCCGGCAATCCGTGCTAAAATAAAAAAGAATAATGAAAAAGTGGTGAATGCAGTGACAGAAGAAGTGAGAGTACGTTATGCTCCGAGCCCGACCGGATTTCTGCATATCGGCAATGCGCGGACGGCGATCTTTAATTATCTTTTTGCCCGCCACGCGAGCGGTAAGTTTATCATCCGCATTGAAGATACCGATCAGAAACGCAACGTCGAGGGAGGCGTCGAGAGCCAGCTGAAATATTTGAAGTGGCTGGGACTCGATTGGGATGAAAGTATCGATGTCGGCGGCCCGTACGGCCCGTATCGGCAGATGGAGCGTCTCGACATTTATCGTCAATATGCGCGCGAATTGCTCGATAAAGGGCTTGCTTATAAGTGTTACTGTTCGGAAGCGGAACTAAAAGCCGAACGTGAGAAACAGATGGCGAATCATGAACCGCCGCATTACTCGGGCCGATGCCGTCATCTAACGGCAGAACAAATTGCTCAATATGAAAAGGAAGGGCGGAAGCCGACCATCCGTTTCCGCATACCGGAGAACCGTCAGATCGTGTTCGACGACATTGTCAAAGGTCATGTGTCATTTAACTCCGACGATGTCAGCGATTTTGTCATCGTCAAGCAAAACGGTGTGCCGACCTATAATTTCGCCGTCGTTGTCGACGACCATTTAATGAAGATCAGCCATGTGCTTCGCGGTGAAGAGCATATTTCCAATACGCCGAAACAGATCATGCTGTTTCACGCATTGGGCTGGGAGCCGCCCGTCTATGGGCACATGACGCTGATAGTCAATGAACATCACAAGAAGCTAAGCAAACGCGATCACAGTATCGTTCAGTTTATTGAGCAATATAAGAATATGGGTTTTCTGCCCAAGGCGCTATTTAATTTCATTGTTCTGCTTGGTTGGTCCCCAAAGGGCGAGGATGAGATCTTCAGCCGGGAAGACTTTATTAAAATGTTCGATGCCGACCGTTTGAGCAAGTCGCCGGCAATGTTCGACAAAGATAAACTGGAATGGATGAACGGCCAGTACATTACCAAAATGCCGGCAGACGATTATGTCCGCTTCGTGACGCCCTTCTTGGTCGAGCAGGGATTGTTGCCGAAAGAGATGTCGCCGAAGCAAAAAGAATGGGCGAGGCGCGTTGTTCTGCTTTATCAGGAGCAGTTGCATTACGGCGCGGAAATCGGCAAGGTTAGCACGATGTTTTTCAATAAGGATATTGTAAACAATCATTTGACAAAAGATGAAGTGAAAATTCTGGCCGGATCGCAGGTTCATGAGGTGCTCTCCGCATTTACCCGCCGGCTCAAGGCGCTAAATGAATGGACGGCCGAAGCGATTGCCCCGGAAATTAAGGCCGTTCAGAAAGAAACCGGTCAGCGCGGTTGGCGACTGTACATGCCGATTCGTGTGGTGGCGACCGGATCTCAGCATGGTCCGGGTTTGCCGGATGCATTGGAACTGCTCGGCAGAGATCTGGTGCTGAAACGGCTGGAACACTATTTAAGAACGCAGGAAGTGGCCTAAAGAGCAGTTTTGCACGTAAGGGCGGACAATCGCATAAACTGAATAGACTTGAGCATTGACGGGGAGAGTAAGGATTTTTCTTCCGGCGGACAGAGAAGACGGTCGGTGGCTGAGAGCCGTCTCCGGAAGCTATTCTGAAATGCACCCCCGAGCTTTTTTGCCGAACGTTGCATCATTACCGTAGGCAAAAACGGATGCCGCCGTTATCGGCTTCGAGCGGAGAAACGATTCTCAAGCAAAGTGGGACCGCGTCCATCGGGCGTCTTTGTGTCATCAGGCACAGGGACGTCCGTTTTTCATGATTGCCATGACTGCAGGCGGGTATCAAAATGCGTGAAACGTAGAACATGAAAGGAGGCAATCAGTCATGCGAAACTTCATTTCCGAAGATTTGCGGAATGTGTTTGATCAGGATCCGGCGGCACGCAGTAAATGGGAAGTCGTTCTGACCTATTCCGGGCTTCATGCTATCTGGGGATATCGAATTGCGCACTGGATGTGGAATCATCGGCTATTTATTCTTGCCCGGATGTTTTCACAGTTCATTCGTTTTTTGACGGGGGTCGAGATTCATCCCGCGGCCAGGATCGGCAGACGTTTTTTCATTGACCACGGCATGGGAATCGTGATCGGCGAAACCACTGAAATCGGCGACGACGTCACGCTGTTTCAAGGTGTCACCCTTGGCGGAACCGGGAAAGAGAAGGGAAAAAGGCATCCGACGATCGGCAATGACGTGATGGTCTCGGCGGGTGCCCGCGTACTTGGCTCGATCGTGATCGGCGATCATTCGAAAATCGGTGCCGGCTCGGTCGTTTTGCGCGATGTGCCGGCAGGTTCGACAGTGGTCGGTGTTCCGGGACGGGTCGTCCGCCAGTTCGGTAAACGAGTGCATCATCATGATTTAAATCAAACCGATCTTCCCGATCCTGTGGCCGATAAAATAAATCGCCTGGAGGCGGAAGTCGGAGAATTGAGACAAGAACTGGAGAAATGGAAAACAGAAAAAATCGAGGAGCGGTGAATATGACGCTTAAAATATATAATACATTGACGCGGAAGAAAGAAACGTTTGTTCCTGTGGAAAAAGGCAAAGTAAAAATGTATGTCTGCGGCCCGACCGTCTATAACTATATTCATATCGGTAACGCACGTCCGGCGGTTGTATTTGACACGGTTCGACGTTATCTGGAATACGTCGGCTACGATGTCGCTTATGTGTCGAATTTTACCGACGTTGACGATCGATTGATTAATGCGTCGAAAGAACGGCATCAGCCGGTCCCGGAGATCGCCGATCGTTTTATCAAAGCCTTTCTTAAAGACACGAAAGCATTGAACGTGAAACGGGCAACCGTTAATCCGCGGGCGACTGAAACCATGCCTGAAATCATCCGGTTTATTGAAAAACTGGTCCAGGCCGGCTATGCTTATCCGGTCGGTGGCGATGTCTACTTTAAAACGCGCAAATTTAAAGATTATGGTAAACTGTCACACCAATCAATCGACGATCTGAAAGTCGGAGCAAGAATTCAGGTCGGCGAACAAAAACAGGATCCACTGGATTTTGCCTTGTGGAAGGCAGCTAAGCCGGGTGAAATTAAATGGAAGAGCCCGTGGGGCGAAGGACGTCCCGGGTGGCATATTGAATGCTCGGCGATGGTGGAAAAGTATCTTGGCGAGACGATCGATATCCACGCGGGTGGATCGGATCTGATTTTTCCGCATCATGAAAACGAAATCGCCCAGTCCGAAGCGTTGCATCATCGAACGATGGCGCGCTACTGGCTGCATAACGGCCATATTCAAATAAACCACGAAAAAATGTCGAAATCGCTTGGCAATGTGATTCTCGTTCATGATTTAATCAAGAAATATGACCCGTACGTGCTTCGTTATTTTATCTTAAGCGTGCAATATCGCCACCCGATTAATTTCAGCGACGAGTTGCTGAACGATGCGGCAGCCGCGTTCGACCGGCTGAAGACGGCGGCTTTTAATCTCGACGACCGCTTAAAGGGAACGGTCGACACAGGTAGCGCCCAGCAGCGGGAACAGTGGGAGGCGCCGCTGCGCGACCGATTCAAAGCGGCAATGGACGATGATTTCAACACGGCCAATGCCATAGCCGTACTATTCGACGCCGCTAAGGATGCCAATGTGGCACTGCAGGAAGAGCCGGGAGACGTTATTCGCCTGCGGGCCTACGCCGACATCCTGCAAGAATTGTCGAACGTTCTGGGACTGAAACTTCTGGACCGGAAAAACAGTATATTGGACGAGGATGTCGAAGCGCTGATTCAGAAGCGCGAGGCGGCGCGGAAAGCCGGGCAATTTGCTCTGGCCGATCAAATCCGCGACAAGCTTGGAGAGCGTGGCATTATTCTAGAAGATACGCCCCAGGGTCTGCGCTGGAGAAGGAGTCGCTCATGAGAACGGAACAAAAAACAGATCCGAATGTACTTGGCAGCCTGGTGCTGGCGTTTATGGGCGATGCGGTGATTGAGGTCTATGTGCGTGACGCGGTGATTGCCGGCGGGAAAAGGAAAATTCATAGTTTGCATGAACAAACGATCGCTTATGTATCGGCGAAAGCGCAGGCCGCTTTTTTGCGGCAGCTGACAAATGAGCATTTTCTCACTGACGAAGAGTTGGCAATCGTCCGCCGCGGACGCAATGCCCGTTCTCATTCGGTACCGAAAAATACCGACGTTCAGACCTACAACGAAAGTACGGGCTTTGAGGCGCTGATCGGCTATCTTCATTTTGCGGGGCGCGACGAGCGGATCGATGCGATCCTATCGCGGATGTTTGCGCGTTCGCCGGAAGGGAGTTCTAGCCGATGAATGAAGAGTGGATTGTCGGCCGTCATCCGGTAGAAGAAGCGATCCGCTCCGGCCGGGAAATCAACAAAATCTGGTTCAATAAAGAGGGTAAAGGCTACACCTCTCTGCTTAATCTGGCCAAACAACGCGGCATTGCTGTGCAGTTCGTTCCGAAGCAAAAGTTGGAACGCCTGGTCGGCACCGGCCGTCATCAAGGGGTGGTTGCTTCGATTGCCGCCTACCGCTATGCGGCAATCGATCATTTGTTCGCCATCGCCGACAAGCGTGGCGAACCCCCTTTTTTTCTGATGTTGGACGATATCGAGGATCCGCATAATCTTGGTTCAATCTTGAGGACGGCGGATGCATCCGGTTGCCACGGTATCATCATCCCGAAGCGCCGATCGGTCGGCTTGACGCCGATTGTCGCCAAAGCTTCTACCGGCGCTATCGAATATGTCCCGGTTGTGCGCGAAGCCAATCTCGCCAGTACGATGGATCAGTTGAAAAAGCGAGGCGTCTGGTTTATAGGGACGGCGGCGGACGGGAGCGAGCGCTATGACAGCGCGGATTATTCGTTGCCGCTCTGCTTGGTAATCGGCAACGAAGGCACCGGAATGTCACGGCTGGTCCGCGAAAAATGTGATTTTTTGGTCCGCATCCCAATGTGCGGAAAGGTCACTTCGCTGAATGCATCTGTTGCGGCGGCGCTGCTCATGTATGAAGTATTCAGGGCCCGGCGCCGGAAATCCGGGTGAGCATCATGGAAGATATACTCATCGTTGACGGCTACAACGTGATCGGTGCCTGGGATCGGCTGAAACTGCTGAAAAAAGCGGATTTTGAAAATGCACGGGACTTTTTGATTGATAAAATGGGTGAATACCAAGCCTATACCGGCTGGAAGGTCATCGTTATCTTCGATGCTTATTTAATACCCGGCGCCGAGGCGCGGACCAAGAAGTCTAAAGTGGAGGTTATTTACACAAAGAAAAGCGAAAAAGCAGATCAGAAAATCGAGGGATTAATCCGCAAACTGCAAAATGTAAAAACGCGAATTCATGTGGCGACATCGGATATGGCCGAGCAATGGACCGTTTTTTCTCAAGGAGCATTGCGCAAACCGTCCCGTGAGCTGATTGAGGAGATTAAGCGGATCGATCATGCGATTGGCGCCGCCACATTTAACGAAAAACGCAAGCCAGGCAGCGGAAGTAAGATTCATCTGGATCGGGCGACGCGGGAAAAACTGGAACGGATGCGGAGAGGATTTTGAATTTTCTTGACGATTTGATTTTGTCTACGGTATAATTTGCTAAAAGACATCTTGGCTCGGGGGGAATGAAGATGGGTCGATATCTGGCGAAAACGGGGCGGACGGCTTTTTGCTCGCTAGACGATGAAAATGTGCTGAAAGTAGCTCACGACGGCAATCGAGAGGCGCTGGAGTATCTCATTTCCAAGTATCAGCAGTTTGTTCGTACGAAGGCTCAGGCTTTTTTCCTAATCGGTGCCGAACGGGACGATATCATCCAGGAAGGGATGATTGGGCTTTACAAAGCGATTCGCGACTATCGCGGCGACAAGCCGGCTTCGTTTAAAGCGTTTGCAGAACTGTGCGTGACTCGGCAGATCATTACGGCGGTGAAAACGGCGACCCGTCAAAAGCATATTCCGCTGAATTCCTATGTCTCGCTGGACAAGCCTATTTTTGATGAGGAATCGGAGCGGACGCTGCTCGATGTCGTCGGCGAAGCCCACAATTCCGATCCCCAAGTGTTGTTGATCGATCGGGAAGAATGCAGCGCCATCGAGAAGAAACTGGCGCATATGCTGAGTGATCTGGAACGGAACGTGCTGAATCAATATCTGGACGGCCGTTCTTATCAGGAAATTTCCGTCGATCTGAAACGTCATGTGAAATCAATCGACAACGCCCTGCAGCGTGTGAAAAGAAAATTGGAACATTGTCTTCGGCTGCACGAAATCGGTGTTTGAACGAAAAATTGACGGCGAATCTATTGCATGATAAGATAATAATGGATTAAGTGTGAGCGAAAGAGAGGCGGATGGTCGCCTTTCTTTTTCATTACCAATCGATTTTTACGGAAAGAGTCGCAGCGAATCTCGGCCGGGAGGGTGCGGACCGCAGCATGGATGCTCGTCTGTTCATGACTCGATGTATCGGAAAGCTTGTGAACGGGGCCTTGCGGAGGTGCACCTCGAATTGGCAGAGGTTTCCGTGCGAAAGGGATGACAGGGATGATTAAAGCAACCGGGAAATTTTTCCGAGATGTAATTACGGAAACGAAAAAAATCACGTGGCCGACGCGGAGAGAGCTGATCAAATATACGATCACCGTGATTTGTACGGTCGTTTTTCTCGCGATTTTTTTTGTGTTGGTCGATCTCGGCATCAGTCAGCTTCTGCACGTGATCACGAATCAATGATGATCCGACAGTCATTTGGAGGAAAAGTGTAATGGAGAAAAAATGGTATGTCATTCACACATACTCAGGCTATGAAAATAAAGTCAAGACCAACCTGGAGAAAAGAGTCGAGTCAATGGGGATGGCCGATAAGATTTTCCGGATCCTTGTTCCGATGGAAGAAGAAACGGAAATGAAAAACGGTCAGAAAAAAACAGTGATGAAAAAAGTTTTTCCCGGTTATGTTCTGACCGAAATGATTATGACGGACGATTCCTGGTATGTCGTGCGCAATACACCCGGCGTGACCGGTTTTGTCGGTTCTACGGGTGCCGGGTCAAAGCCGATTCCACTTCTGCCGGAAGAAGTCGACGCCATTCTCAAACAGATGGGACTCAAGGAAAAGACGATTGATATCGATTTTTCCGTTAATGAACAGGTAAAGGTAAAAGAAGGGCCATTCGCCGATTTTGTCGGCAGCGTCGAGAGTATCGATCGGGAAAAGGGCAAATTGAAGGTTCATGTCAATATGTTCGGACGCGAGACACCGGTGGAACTGGATTTCGACCAAGTGGCGAAGCTTGAGTAAAATTTTTGTGGGGAATTTTCGGAGATTCAAGCGGAAACGGGGCCGTTCAGCAGTTTCCCCGCAATCTTGCAATTTAACGGCAACGCATGTATAATTGCAATGTTTGTATGATTTAATCGGTCTCACTGTCGTAACCGACGCAAATGAAAGGTTAGAGAGACAATGAATCAGGAGTGGGAGGGCTATGGCGGCCCGTACCACAATTTGTTGCAGGGAGGTGCTCTCATGCCGAAGAAAGTTGTGAAATTAGTGAAACTGCAGATTCCGGCAGGTAAAGCCAACCCGGCTCCCCCGGTAGGACCGGCACTCGGCCAGGCAGGCGTGAATATTATGGGCTTTTGCAAGGAATTCAACGCACGGACGGCAGATCAGGCAGGCTTGATCATTCCCGTTGAAATTACGGTCTTTGAGGACCGTTCATTTAAATTTATTACGAAAACGCCGCCGGCGGCCGTCCTTTTAAAAAAGGAAACCGGTGTCGAATCCGGTTCCGGCGAACCGAATACGAAAAAGGTTGCGACAATTAAACGCGATAAGGTACGGGCAATTGCCGAGCTGAAAATGCCTGATTTAAATGCGGCAAATGTTGAGGCGGCAATGCGGATGATCGAAGGAACCGCCCGCAGTATGGGCATTGTGGTTGAGGACTGATTTTCGGCTCAACGGCAAGCGGGCCGTTGGACGGGTAACGATCGGTGGGAGGTCTATACAAACCGTTATAACCACAGAGGAGGATATGTATGGCTAAAAAAGGAAAAAAGTATGTTGAAGCGGCAAAAAAAGTGGATCGTTCCAAGGCATACGACATTGCCGAAGCGGTGACACTTGTTAAAGAGGCGGCGCATGCGGGTTTTGACGAATCTGTCGATGTCGCCGTTCGTCTCGGCGTCGATACACGTAAAAATGATCAACAGGTTCGCGGCGCTGTCGTATTGCCGAATGGGACGGGCAAAACGCAACGCGTTCTTGTGTTTGCTAAAGGCGACCGGGCGAAGGAAGCTGAGGCTGCGGGTGCCGATTATGTCGGTGAGCAGGAATATATCGATAAGATCAACGGCGGCTGGTTCGATTTCGATGTCGTTGTCGCTACGCCGGATATGATGGCGCAGGTCGGGCGTCTCGGCCGTGTGCTTGGTCCGAAAGGTCTGATGCCGAATCCGAAGACCGGCACCGTTACGTTCGATGTCGGTAAGGCGGTCAAGGAGATCAAGGCCGGCAAGGTGGAGTATCGTGCCCAGAAGGACGGCAATGTTCACGTACCGATCGGCAAAGTGTCATTTGACGCGGATAAACTGGTCGAAAATTTTAATGTACTGATCGATACACTGGTTAAGGCGAAACCGGTCGCCGCGAAGGGAACATATCTGCGGAATATCGCAATTTCTTCGACAATGGGTCCCGGTGTCAAAGTAGCGGTTGCGACTGCCGCTGCGCGATGAATGAAGTTGACAGATCGCCTGCGAATCAATATAATAGACATGTTTTAGTCAAATGAATGCAGTAACCGTAGACAGCAGGGGCATGTTCGCATGCTTAATCCATTCCCGGCCGAGGTGCTTTCAGCTTCTCAATAACCTGAAACGGTTTGACGGAAACTCACCCTTGTGTCACGCGGACATGAGGGTTTTTTAATAAAGCCGGAATGGTTGCCGAATGCGGAAAACAGGGGGTGTCAAGCAAGTGGGAAATGCACGGATTATTGCTGAAAAACAAAAGATTGTCGACGAGATTACCGATAAAATGAAAAACAGCGTATCGACGATTGTCGTCAACTATCGCGGCCTTTCCGTAGCCGAAGTGACGGAATTACGCAAGCAGCTGCGGGAAGCCGGCGTCGACTACAAAGTCTATAAGAATACGTTTGTTCGCCGGGCAACGGCAGCAACCGGACTGACTTCGCTCGATGAATCGCTGGTCGGACCGACTGCCGTATCGTTTAGTAAAGAAGATGTGATTGCACCGGCTAAAATTCTGTACAATTTTTCAAAAGATCATGAAGCACTGGAGATTAAAGCCGGCGTGATTGAAGGAAAACAAACATCACTTGATGAAATCAAATCGCTGGCGCAGATTCCTTCGCGCGAAGGACTGCTATCGATGCTGGCCAATGTATTGCAAGCACCGATTCGCAATCTGGCTATCGATATCAAGTCTATTGCCGATCAGCAGCAGCCAAAGGAAGCCTGATCCGGTTCCGGCTAATCGTTTGAGCAAGAAGTATGCACTCTATTCTTAAGGAGGATTCATCAATGACAAAGGAAGAAATCATTAATGCCGTCAAGGACATGTCTGTTCTTGAATTGAACGATCTCGTTAAAGCAATTGAAGACGAATTCGGGGTCAGCGCCGCCGTACAAGTCGCCGCTCCGGCAGGCGGCAATGCCGGCGCTCAGGAAGAAAAGACTGAATTCGATGTTGTTCTCGCAGAAGTCGGCCAACAGAAAATCAAGGTCATCAAAGTGGTTCGTGAAATTACCGGCCTTGGCTTAAAAGACTCGAAGGCACTGGTCGACAACGCACCTAAGCCTGTTAAAGAAGGCGCCAATAAAGATGAAGCTGAAGAAATCAAGAAAAAACTTGAAGAGGTCGGCGCAAAGGTTGAACTGAAATAAGCTTTTGTTTCAGGCCCGCACATGCGCGGGCCTTTTGTATTTTTTCGGACATTTTTTGCGAATAGGCAAAGGCGGGTGACTGCACGATGAACGATCACTATTACTCAAACAGGCCTCAGGCACAAAGCCATCCCCGGCAAATAACAGCGCGATTGAGGGGCCAACTGTTTTCTTTTATAACAGATGCCGGCGTTTTCTCAAAGAGCGGTGTGGATTTCGGATCCGCGCTGCTGATCGAAACGTTCCGGCAGCCGCAGATTCCGGGCGCTATTCTCGATATCGGCTGCGGCTACGGACCGATCGGTCTCACGCTGGGCCGAATTTTCCCGGACCGGTCGATTGTCATGACCGACGTGAACGAACGCGCCGTTCATCTGGCGCAAGAAAATGCGCGTGTAAATCGTGTTGCCGCCCGCGTCATTCAAAGCGATCTTTATGAGCAGGTGATCGGCCGATTTGCGGCCGTCGTCACCAATCCCCCGATTCGGGCGGGCAAACAGACGGTACACCGAATGCTGCGCGGCGCATACGACCGGTTGGATCACGGCGGTGAACTATGGACGGTGATCCGCAAAAAGCAGGGGGCGCCGTCCGCGTTGGCATTGCTCAGGGAGGTATTCGATGCAGTCGATATTGCCGCGCGAAAAAAAGGATACCATGTTTTATTTGCCAAAAAGATTTGACATCATTTGAAAACAATGATATTATGATTTAATGCTACAATTAATATAGTTCTGTGTATCTATTTTCCTGTTTTTGGGAAAACTAATCAAATAAATACTTTCTGGATCGCGGTAAGCTAATTGTTCGGTTTGCCGGTTTTTCAATATGACTGATTTGAGGGGTGAATTAGTTGACAGGTCGACTCGTACAATACGGACGTTACCGCCAACGCAGGAGCTATGCTCGGATTAAAGAAGTACTGGAACTCCCTAATCTGATTGAGATTCAGACCTGTCTCTTATACACATCTCCGAGCCCACGAGACCCTAAGACA
>UQRJ01000073.1 GCA_900543345.1 uncultured Sporolactobacillus sp.
CGAGATGTCTTAGGGTCTCGTGGGCTCGGAGATGTGTATAAGAGACAGGATCGAACCGGTGGCTCCGAGAAGGCTAATCTTCTTCATTTACTATTCTCTCCCTTTATTAACCAAGCAAACCGAGCAAATAGAGCACGGGTAAAATGAAAATCAAGCTGTCAAACCGATCGAAGAGTCCGCCGTGCCCCGGCAGGATCGTTCCCGAATCTTTCACGCCGTAAAAACGTTTGACCGCCGATTCGGCCAAGTCGCCGAGCTGCCCCAGGATGGAGATAACCGCCACCGAAGCAACAAACGGCAGCCATGAGGAAAAAAGCGATTTCCCACAGAACCATTGGATGATCGCCGCCGTCACAAACGCCGACACAATCGCTCCAAGCGATCCTTCAATGGTTTTATTCGGGCTGATATGAGCGGCAAGTTTATGCCTGCCGAACTGTCTGCCGATAAAGTAGGCACCGCTATCCGTCGCCCACATCGTAATCTGGATGAACAGAATCAGCGCCAGACTCTCGTTGCGAGTTCGGACGAGCAGATAAAACGGAACCGCTATGTACAAAGCTGAAAAAAACAAATAGGCCGCCGACTCGAATGAAAAACGGTTTCGGGAAAAAACGGTCATGCTGATCAGAAGAAGCGCGAGGACAATCGCCAACCGGACAATAATAAATGAAAAGGTCTCTTCCACCGGAAACGACGCGGCCGCGACGATGATGACAACGGCCAGGCCGCCCGTCACAACAGGGAGAGAAAATCGGTGCAAATTTTTCATGTGTGCCGTCTCAAAATAGGCAACGACGGCGATTGCCGCCGCCAGCAATGCAAATGGATAGGAACCGATCAGGAGCAAGCCAAGGTATACCGCACCGGCAACTACACCGGTAACGATCCGTTGTTTCACTGGTTTTCTCCCCCTTTCTCGATAATTCCTCCGAAGCGTCGTTGTCTTCTGGAAAACTCGCGGACCGCATCCCGCAGATCTTTTTCACTAAAGTCCGGCCAGAATATATCCGTAAAATATAATTCGGTATAGGCAATCTGCCAGAGCATGAAATTACTGATCCGCAATTCCCCACCCGTGCGGATCAATAGATCCGGATCGGGCAGATTGGGATTCAGCATGTGACTGGCCACCAGCGACTCGTCAATCGTAGCCGCGCTGCGCTTGCCCTTCAGTACTTCGTCAACAATCGAGCGGACCGCATGAACCAATTCGGCATGTCCGCCGTAATTAAAAGCAAAGGTTAAAACCAGGCCGGTATTGCGCTCCGTCTGTCGGACGGCCTGAGTCACCGCCCGCATTGTATGATCGGGGATCTGCTTCATATCGCCCATGATCTTAACCTGAACATTATGTTCGATCAGTTCAACCAGATACGAATTTAAAAACTGTTCCGGAATCTTCATCAGGAAATCGACTTCGGATTTCGGCCGCTTCCAATTTTCAGTAGAAAAAGCATAAAGCGTTAAAAACTTAACACCGAGATGCTGCGCTTCATACGTGACCCGCTTAATCGTTTTCAGTGCTTCCCGGTGTCCCGCAATTCGCGGTAACCCTCTTCGCTGAGCCCAGCGACCGTTGCCATCCATGATGATGGCAACGTGTTTGGGTATTTTTAACGTTCCGGAATCGCGCAAGTCGCGTTTGTTGTTTTTATTGAAGGAAAACTTATCAAACATCCTTTATCCTCCATACGCGGACGTTAAGTCGGCAACCGCCGCAAGGATGGTCCGACAACCCGTCATTGCGCGTTTTAGATGTCCATGATCTCTTTTTCTTTATCCGTAGAGACCTTGTCGATTTTTTCAATCGTTTTGTTTGTCAGTTTTTGCACGTCTTCTTCAAAATCACGCACGTCATCTTTTGTCAGTTCGTTCGCTTTTTCCATTTTTTTAATCTGCTCGTTTGCTTCGCGGCGAATATTGCGAATGGCGATTTTCGCCTCTTCGGCAGTTTTGTGTACTAATTTTACAAGTTGATTACGTCTTTCTTCCGTCAGCGGCGGAATGGCAATGCGGATCACTTTCCCATCATTCGTCGGCGTAATCCCAAGATCCGACTTCAGAATACCACGCTCAATCTCGGCAAGCGAAGAAGGATCATAGGGCTGAATCACCAGCAGGCGCGGTTCCGGGGCCGTAATCGACGCTAACTGTTTAACCGGTGTTTCCGCCCCGTAATACTCAGCTGTTACTTTATTTAGAATCGATGGATTGGCACGTCCCGCCCGAATGGTTACCAATTCACGCCGAAAAGCCGCGACAGACTTTTCCATTCGCTGACTCGCCGCCTTCAGTACATCTTCCTGAGCCATCGTTATCTCCCCTTTATCACTGTTCCGATGTCTTCACCGAGTACCGCCCGCTTGATATTTCCTTTTTTCGTCAACGAAAAAACAACCAACGGAATGTCATTGTCCATGCTGAGCGAGGAAGCAGTCGAATCCATGACTTGAAGTCCCTCGTTCAACACACGCAAGTAGGTAATTTCCTTATATTTCTTCGCGTGCTTATCAAGCTTTGGATCCGCCGAATAGACACCGTCGACATTATTTTTTGCCATCAGGATCACATCCGCTTCGATTTCGGCCGCCCGCAGAGCAGCCGTCGTATCGGTTGAAAAATAGGGATTCCCCGTTCCCGCAGCAAAAATCACAACCCTGCCTTTCTCAAGATGGCGAATCGCCCGCCGGCGGATATACGGTTCGGCCACCTGTCGCATGTCGATCGACGTTTGCACCCGCGTTTCGACACCGAGGCCTTCCAAACTGTCCTGCAGTGCCAGTGCGTTCAGAACTGTTGCCAGCATACCCATGTAATCGGCCTGAGCGCGATCCATACCCATCTCGCTTCCGGTCTTCCCGCGCCAGATATTTCCGGCACCGACGACAACCGCGACCTGGACTTGCAGATCGACGACTTCTTTAATTTGCTCCGCGATTGAGCGGATGACGCTCGGATCGATTCCGAAGCCGCCTGTTCCGGCGAGTGCTTCGCCGCTCAGTTTCAGAATCACTCGCTTATATTTCGCCTTCTGCGGCATATTCTTGTTCCTCCCCCAGTCCCCGTATTTTAAAAAATGGGACACGTGAAGCGTGCCCCATTATAATCATCCGCTATCTCACCGACAGGGAAAAACGGCCGGGCAATCAGCCGCCCGCCCCGCCCCAAAATTTTCAGACGCAGATCACTGTTTTATCTGAGCTTTGACTTCGTCGGCAAAATTCTCTGCTTTTTTTTCGATACCTTCGCCGACTTCATAACGGACAAACGTAACAGCTTCCGCATTTTTTTGTTTTAGATAATCGGCAACCGTTATGTCGCCGTCTTTGACAAACGGTTGATCAACCAGACAAACTTCTTTAAAAAACTTCTTCAGCCGGCCGACAACCATCTTTTCGACGATATTCGCCGGTTTTCCTTCGCCGAGCGCTTCTTTCTGCAACACTTCTTTTTCATGAGCGACAACGTCGGCGGGCACTTCCGATTCCGATACAAAGCGCGGTTTAATCGCGGCGACATGCATGGCGATATCCTTTGCTGTTTCGACATCGCCGCCCCTGATAACGACCAGCGATGCAATTCGTCCGCCCATATGGATATAGGCACCGAATGTCTCATCGTCTTTCTTAGTTAATATGGAAAAACGTCGAAGCGAAATCTTTTCGCCGATCTTCGCAATCTTTGTCGTAATATGTTCGGAAATTGTCTCGCCCGTTTTCGCCAATTTCTGAGCGAGAGCTTCTTCGACAGTTGCCGGTTCTTTTTCCAGTAAATGTTTGGCAAGATCGGCAACCAACTGCCGGAATTCGGCATTGGCGGCAACAAAATCCGTTTCCGAGTTCACTTCAAGCGCCACCGCTTTATTTCCCTCGATTTGAATACCGGTCAAGCCTTCCGCGGCAATGCGCGAAGCTTTTTTCGCCGCTTTGGCAATGCCTTTTTCGCGAAGAACATCCACTGCTTTATCCATGTCTCCGTTGGTTTCCGTGAGCGCCCGTTTGCAGTCCATAATACCTGCTCCGGTCCGATCGCGAAGTTGCTTCACAAGTTTTGCACTGATTGCTGCCAAGGGGTATCCTCCTCACAGATTTTTTCGTGAAAAGAGTGATAAAGAGTTTTTCCCCTTATCACCCTGCTGCAATTTACCCGGTTGTTTATTCAGCTTTTACCGGCTCTTCGCCGGCGGCCTGCGGCTGGCTGGAAGCGGATTCTCCCTCTTTCGGTTGCACCGCCGCATCGTTCTGCTGTGCATTTTCTTCACCCTGACGCGCTTCCAACACCGCATCGGCCATCTTGCCGGTCAACAGCTTTACGGCACGAATAGCATCGTCGTTGCCGGGAATGACAACGTCGATTTCGTCCGGATCGCAGTTGGTATCGACAATGGCGATAATCGGGATCTTCAGTTTGCGGGCCTCGGAAATAGCAATCCGTTCCTTGCGTGGATCAATGACAAACAACGCCTGCGGGAGACTGTCCATCTCCTTAATGCCGCCGAGAAACTTCTCCAGCCGTGCCCATTCCTTCTTAATACCGACGACTTCTTTCTTTGGAAGAACGTCGAATGTACCGTCTTCCGACATCTTTTCAATATCTTTCAGTCGTTTGATCCGTTTACGAATCGTTTCAAAATTGGTCAGTGTTCCGCCAAGCCAGCGCTGATTGACATAATACTGACCGCAGCGCTCGGCTTCCGCTTTCACTGAATCCTGTGCCTGTTTCTTCGTCCCAACAAACAGGAGCTTACCGCCATCCGCCGCAATCTTACGAACAAACTTATAAGCTTCTTCGACCTTCTTCACCGTTTTCTGCAGATCGATGATATAGATACCGTTTCGTTCTGTAAAGATATACGGTTTCATTTTGGGGTTCCAACGACGTGTCTGATGACCGAAATGAACACCGGACTCCAACAATTGCTTCATTGTAATGACTGACATCTTAATTCCTCCTATTGGGTTTTCATACCTCCGTCGTTTTCATTTCCGCCGGCTACCGAATGCTCGGCACCCGCCGGCGGATCAACCGACGTGTGTGATGGACACCAAACGTTAATATACCATAAACAACCTGCAGTGACAAGATTAAGATCGGTTCGCGCCCTTAAATTTCAGCAGAAGCTCGATCTCGTTTTTTCCTTTGTTCAATTTTTTCGCAATTTCAGTGACAGTATACCCCTGTTGCTTCAGTTTCATCGCTTTTACCGTATCTGACTCTTCCAGTCGGTCCTTAATGCCGCCAATCGGCGGTGCCCAATTCGTCTGTGCCGCTTGCTCGGCGGCATGGGGGCTTGTTTTCTTTTCCCAACCGGACGGATGAGAAACCGCCTGGTTCAGCATATGATTAAACGATCGATCGGTACGTCCTCGATGTGCCGCTTCTTTCGCATCGTTGCTCATTTTACCCGACTTATCCCCGATTATAGTCCGCACTTGTTCGATGAGGCGGTCATTTTCCTTTTGAAAGGCATCAAGGGAGGATGCCAGCACCTGCTCGATTTTTTCTTTCAACTCATCGTTCTGATTGCGAATCAACTTGACACGCTGATACAGATAGACGATAAGATAAAACGCGAAAACAATCAGCAAAAAATTGAATACAAGAAAGATTGCAGTCATCTTGTCACCGCCCTCGTTTAAATTCGGCGAAGGATGTTAATGATTCTTGTCCCCACCGGTAAGGTACTGTCGCAGTTTAAATAGCGCCTTCGTATGTATTTGCGAAATACGCGAGGTTGATAATCCCATCACACGGCCGATTTCGGTCAGTGTCAATCCTTCATAGTAAAAGAGTGAAACAACGGTCCGTTCTTTTTCGCCGAGCTTGTCGATCTGCTCGGCCAGCATCCGTTTGTTTTCTTGCTCAATCAAATAGCGGTCGGGAAGCTGGGCGGACGGATCTTCAATCGAAGCAGTCGGATAATCGCCGCCGGTGCTCCCTGCTCCGTCATCCAGCGATACAAGTGTCGACAGCATGCCTTCGGAAACGGTTCGTGAGACTTCGTCCGCCGTCATGCCGCATTTATGAGCGACTTCTTCAAGTGTCGCCGTCCGTTTTTTTTCTTGTTCGATTTCTTCCGCTGCTTTTTCAATTCGTTTATTCTTATCGCGTACGGACCGAGGCATCCAATCCGCCTTTCGCAAGCCGTCGAGAATGGCACCGCGGACTCTAAACGAAGCGTACGTATCGAATTTCAGATCCCGCTTACGATCGAATTTCTCAAGGGCGTCATACAGGCCCATCAACCCAAAGCTGCGGAGCTCGCTCCGGTCGACACTCGGCGGCAGTCCCGAGCCGATCCGCTGAACATGGTACTGAACGAGCGGCATATAAAGTTGAATCAGTACATCTGCAGCCTGCTTATCCCGAAGGCGTCTCCATCTTTCCCACCATTTATTTTCCTCCGCAACCGATTTGTCCATTTGCTCCCCTCCCTCTGTCAACTAGTTACAAGATGCATTCACCCCGGAAAATTGTCCGTATCCGAAGAACGCCGGTATATGGGTAAAACGCTATCGTACGTCCGTAATTTTTTCCTGTTTCCTCAGCAAGAAGTGGAATGCCGAATCGCCGCAGTTGGGCACGGACCGACGCAACATTGCGCGCGCCGATACTCTTCATCGGCCCGCCGATTGTCGACTTGAACATTTCCGCGCCGCCGGCCATTTTTGCTTTCAAGCCCGCTAATGCAAGGCCGTGACGGTGTGTCATTAGGTCAACCAGGGCCGGTATGGCAGTATCCGCATATTTCCCCGGCATCAGGATTTCCGATCTTGCCAGCGAAGAAGCCGGAAGCATGACATGTGCCATACCCGCGCTTTTTTGCAATGGATCGTAGATAACGATCCCGACACACGAACCAAGCCCCATGCACCGCAGAATTTCGTGACCAGCGGCAAACTTAATCTCGGAAAGCCCGACATGAATCACTTAGACGACTTCCTTTCATAAAAGCTGAAAATAGTATCCAGTGATTCCGGTATCGGCAGAAACAGAAATTCCCCGGTAATCGGGCGGCATTGATCCTGATCGATCAGTTCCGCCTCGATCATAAGCACAGCGTCGTCATAAAGTGACAGTTCGATCAACCCCTCCCCGAGTATAGCCGCTTTCATATCGACGGCATCGCTCGGCGGAGACGGAACAAGCGTAATCCCAAGAAAATCTGCCAGTGCGGAGAGATAGGAACCGCATAAAATATTGCTGATTTCGCGAAAGGCCGATCGCCCCATACCCTCGTCCAGAACCGATGCACCGGGAACGAGCGCCCCGATCAGCCGGTTCGCGTCGGCAAGTTCGAACATAAGAAAAAAGCAACCTTTCAACTCTCCGCCGACATCAATATACGATGCCGCCACATTGGTTTCTGCTTGACGCCCAGACATCTTTTCTAGCGGGACCACGCTCACCGACGGAATCGTCATTTTGATTCTTTTGCCAAGCAACGACGACAGTGCGGACGCCGCGTGCCCTGCCCCGATATTTCCAACTTCCTTCAACAGATCGAGATGTGCCGGCTTCAGCTGCGTTAGTTTGTGCATGAGTTTATTCCCCGATCTGTTTTAATCCGTCAACATCGCGGTCGTTGAGCACTTTTTCCATGTTCAGGAGAATGAGCAGTCCGTCGTCACCGGTCCGGACGACCCCGCCGATAAAAGCCGCACTCGGCCCACCGACGATATCCGGCGTTTTCTCCAAACGGTCCGGATCGATCGCAACCACTTCTTTGACGGCATCGACAAGCAGGCCGGCCGTCAGCGTATCGCATGTTACAACGACAATTCTCGTATTTTTTGTGAGCGCCACATCATCGAATCCGAGACGCTTTCTGACATTAACGATCGGTATCACCACGCCGCGCAGATTCATGACACCTTCCACAAATGCCGCCGCATTCGGCACACGGGTAATTGGTTCCAAGCGCTCAATTGAGCGGACCTGCTTAATCGGCACTCCATATGTCTCGTTCCCAAGATTGAATAGAACGACTTTCGCTTCTTTCTCTGAGGTTTCCATCGGTTTTCCCTCCTCACGCATTTTGTCTGAAACGGATTCTTTTCTGTTCGTCGATCAATTCCTGGCAATCCAGAATCAAGGCAACCTTCCCGTCTCCAAGAATCGTTGCGCCGGAAAAACCGCGCACCGTCTTCAGATACTTACCGAGCGGTTTGACAACAATATCCTGATAGCCGAGTAATTTATCGGTAACGAGCGCAACGGTGTGATCGCCGTGACGCACGAGGACAATAGACCGCGAAGCCGATTTGTTTCCCTTCTCCGCCGGTATCTTTAAATATTCGTCGAGAGCGACAATCGGCACGACCTGATCGCGAAAATTCATGACGCTGCGCCGATTCACCGAACGAATCTGCGCCTGACGTTCCAGAGCGGTCTCGATGATCGACGTAATCGGTATGGCATAGATTTCGCCACCCGCCCGTACGAGCAGCGCATTAATAATCGAGAGTGTCAACGGGAGCTTAATCGTGAATTTTGTTCCCTTGCCCGGTGTTGAATCCACACCGACCGTACCGCCGAGCGCGTGAATTTTACTTTCGACCACATCGAGGCCGACGCCGCGTCCGGAGATGTCGGATATTTTATCGGCCGTACTAAATCCGGACTCAAACAGCAAATGATAGACATCTTTGTCAGTCAGCGAATCGGCGGCCGTTTGTGAAACAATGCCTTTTTCTACCGCCTTTTTCAGCACCTTCCGGCGATTAATGCCGGCGCCGTCGTCCTCGATTTCGATAAACACGTGATTGCCGCTATGATAAGCTCGCATGGCCAGCAAGCCGGTCGGATTTTTACCAATCTTTTGTCGCACGTCCGGATGCTCAATACCGTGGTCCATCGAGTTGCGAATCATATGCATCAGCGGATCGCCGAGTTCATCAATGACCGTACGATCGATCTCGGTTTCCGCACCGCTGATCTGCAAATCGACCTTCTTATTCAACTCTCTGGCAAGACTGCGCACCATCCTCGGAAAGCGATTAAATACCTGTTCCACCGGTTCCATTCGCAGACCGAGAATCGTCTCTTGCATCTGGTCCGATACTTGTTTAAAGCGGCCGACGGAGTCGTGCAATTCCTCACTCTGCAACGAGGAAGCAACTTTCTCCAGCCGGCTGCGTTCAATCACCATCTCTTCAAAAAGATTCAGCAGATGATCGAGGCGGCTCAAATTGACTCGTATGGTCTTGGCGATCGGTTTCCGTTTGCCCACAGAGCCGTTTTTCGACGGTTTCATCTTTTTCGCGGATGAAAGAGGGGCTGGCTGCGTTTTCAGATCGCTCACACCGATTGTCCGCGTTTCAACCGCGTCAATTTCCGAGATGCCCATGATCGCCGTTTTAACTTCTGCGGCGGACCGATCCGTCACCACAACATAAGTAAACTGGTGCTCAAATGCTTCCTTTTCAATAGCTTCGGTCGACGGGTCGGAGTGAATAATCGTACCGAAACCCTCCAACGTATTTGAAACCATTAGCGCACGCGCCGCTTTCAGCACACAATCATTTCTCAGTGTCACCGCCGCTTCCACAACTTTCATGTTCTGCTCCAGCGCTTCCCGGATGACTGCTTCGTCATATTCCGAAAATACCGTACCGCCTTGCTGCAGCGCTTTTTGCCCGCTCTTTGTTTGCTTGTCTTCTTGCTTTTGCCCACCAAGCAGCGCCTGCAGTTTTTTCATCACCGACGTCGTGTCTTTATGGTCATCACCGCCCTGCTCGATATTGTCCACCATCGCCCCGAGCAAATCTACCCCTTCAAAGAGTGCATCGATCATCGTCGCAGTCACCGAAACCTTGCCTTGACGCAGCGCATCGAACACGTTTTCCATCGAATGGGTCAGATCCATCATCGTCCGAAAACCCATTTGACCCGAGCTTCCTTTCAATGTGTGGGCGGAGCGAAAGATGCTGTTAATCAGATCGGGATCGGGGTTCGCGTGATCGGTTTGCAAGGACGTCAGCTTGTCGTTCAAATTCTGAAGATGTTCTCGCGCTTCATCAATAAAAATGCCGAGATACTGACTCATATCCATCGCTATTCATCTCCTCTAAATGCATATTGACTGCAAATTGATTCGGCCACCCGGCCAAGCGGACAAACAAGATCGACCTGCTTTGTTTCAATAGCCGCTTTAGGCATCCCGAACACGACGCACGATTGTCTGGCTTCGGCAATCGCAAAGACATGACGATTGTTTTTTTTCAATCGGCTAAGACCGGACGCCCCATCTTTTCCCATACCAGTCAAAATAGCAACGACATAGGAACGATGGCGGATGCGATCCAGCGAATTGAGTGCTACATCCACCGAAGGCCGAACGCCGTGGACCGGTGGATCCTGCGAAAGTCGGACAACCAATCGGCCGTTTTCATTCTCCAAAAGTCGAGTGTGAAAACCGCCCGGCGCAATGTATACATTGCCATTCTCAAGCACCTCGCCTTCAAATGCCTCACTCACTTTGACCCGGGACATACGATCCAGTCGATCGGCGAGCGACTTGGTGAATTGCGCGGGCATATGCTGGACGATCAGTATCGGTGCCGGCAATCCTATTTTCAATCCGGGGACAACCAGCTGCAACGCTTTCGGCCCTCCGGTCGATGTGCCGATGAAGATCAGTGACGGAAAACCCATCCGCGAGAGTGCCGCTGTTTTTTGTTCAATTTCTCCGTCGGCTGTTTGGTCGGGATGGGCCGCATCCGGCCGGATTTTCGTCTCAGCGGCTTGTCTTATCTTAGTTTGCAATTCCGATTCGATCCGACCAATTTCGGACGGCCGTCCGTTCGGTTTAGCAATAAAATCAAACGCGCCGCTGCCCAGTGCTTCGATCTGTCTCTTATACACATCTGACGCTGCCGACGAATAGCCTTGTGTAGA
>UQRJ01000074.1 GCA_900543345.1 uncultured Sporolactobacillus sp.
GAGATGTCTTAGGGTCTCGTGGGCTCGGAGATGTGTATAAGAGACAGATATCATCGTCAGCATAGCACATTGCGGCGGTCAGTTGAATAGAATTGCCCGACAGCGAGTGAGCGAATCAAGCACGAAAAATGCTAAATCGCTAAACGGGCTCTATTCAAGCAGCTCGTCAATCTATCGGGGTTTATAGCGAGCTGCGCAGAACGACAGGCACAGTAAGCAGGCAACATAGATGTGCATCAGAAGGGGACGTAGCAATGCGATTGGAGCCGGTTTTATTGCCGATCGAAGCGTAAAATGTTTCTCAATGGATGAATCCCGCCAATTCTCGCTGAAAATGATCTGGCCTAAAAGGGACGGATGGCGGATACAGGCACTTGTTCCTGGGACAAGAAGGAAGGGCTCTTCCGCGTCGGGCATGCTCCGACCGAATGCGTTATAATAAAAAAGCGAAAAGCAGAAGCGGGGGTTTTTTCATGAATCTGATTGCGACGGCGGAGTCGCTGCAGCAAGCGGAGGCATTGCTGGAGGCGGGGGCGGACACTCTCTATGTCGGCAGCAGCCCGTTTGCGCTGCGTCTGCCGCAGACACTCGATCTGAGCGAGATCGGGGAAATTACGGAGCTGGCACATCGGCGCGGGAAGAAGGTCACGGTAGCCTGCAATGCGCTGATGCACAATCGGCAAATCGAGCAACTGGCCGACTATCTGCCGCAACTGGCTAAGATTCCGGTTGACGCGTTAACCGTCGGCGATCCCGGCGTGATCACGTTACTGAAAGAAGAGGGCGTGCGAATCCCCTTTATCTACGATGGCGAGACGCTGGTTACCTCGGCCGGACAGATTGCCTTTTGGATTAAGTGCGGCGCAATCGGCGCCGTGGCGGCCCGTGAGCTGACGTTGATCGAGCTCCAAGCCATCCAAGCGAAAATCGATCGGCCGGTAGAGGTACTTGTTTACGGACCGACGTGCATCCATCAATCGCGGCGCACGCTCTTGACCAATTATTATCGCTATGCCGGGCTGCATGAGCGTACCGATAAAGATCGCGGTTTGTATTTGCGCGATCCGAAGCATCCGCACAGTCGCTATCCGATTTATCAAGATGAAAATGGCACACACATCTTTTCCAGCGGCGACTTGTCGCTGATTGATTGGCTCGACAAGCTGGCAAAAAGCGGCCTGCGGACGTGGAAGCTGGACGGCGTATTGCTTCGCGGCGCGCGATTTGTTTCGGTCGTCGCGTTGTTTGCCGAGGCAAGTCGCACGATAGATAGCGGAAATTATGATCCGGTGCTGTTTACGCGCCGATTGCAGGCGATTCAGCCGGCGGACCGGCCGCTCTCAACCGGATTTTATTTAAAGAATCCACAAGATGTGCACTGAATCACGAAAGTAGGAGAGATTGATCGATGCAGAAAAAAATAAAAAAGCCGGAGCTGCTGGCCCCGGCCGGTAATCTGGAAAAATTGAAGATAGCCGTACGCTACGGCGCGGATGCCGTCTACATCGGCGGACGGGCATACGGGCTTAGGTCGCGTGCCGGCAATTTTTCTCTCGATGAAATGAAAGAAGGGGCGGCGTTCGCACACGAGCATGGGGCGAAACTATATGTTGCGGCGAACATGGTGGTTCATGAAGGAGATGCGGAGGGGGCGGACGATTTTTTCCGCGCATTGCAGGCAATCAGCGTCGACGCGGTGATCATTTCCGACCCGGCACTGCTGGCGATCTGCTTCCGTGCAGCATCGGGGCTGCCGGTTCATTTGTCGACGCAGGCCTCCACCACTAACTATAAAACACTGGAATTCTGGAAAGAAATCGGCGTGCGTCGCGTCGTACTGGCTCGCGAAGTCGGGCTGGAAGAAATCCGCGCGATGCGCCGCCATTGCGATATCGAACTCGAAGCGTTTGTACACGGAGCGATGTGCATCGCCTACTCGGGGCGCTGCACACTCTCAAATCACATGGTTTGCCGCGACGCCAACCGCGGCGGCTGCGCGCAGTCCTGTCGCTGGAAATATAATTTACTGGCAATTGACGGACAAAAAGAGAAAAGTCTGCTTCCGACCGGTGCCGAACCGTTCTCGATGAGCGCCGTCGATCTGTCGATGCTGCGCCATTTGCCTGACATGATCGATGCAGGCATCGACAGCCTGAAAATCGAAGGGCGGATGAAGTCGATTCATTATGTATCGACGGTATGCAACGCCTATCGGCAGGCAATCGACCGTTACTGCGCCGATCCCGGCCGTTTTAACTTCGATCCCGTTTGGGAAGAGGAAATCCGGAAGACTGCCCAACGCGACCTGTCGACCGGTTTTTACTACGGTGTACCGACAGAAAAAGAGCAGCTCTTCGGCCAACCACGCCAATTGCCGAAATATACATTTGCCGCACAGGTCGTTGGCTACGACCCGGAAACGAAGCGAGCGACTCTTGAACAACGTAATAATTTCGGTGTCGGCGAGGAAGTCGAATTTTACGGGCCCGATTTTGTCCATTTCCGCCAAAAAGTCTGCGACATGCGTGACGAAGACGGCACGGCAATCGATCGAGCGCCGAATCCGCTGATGACTGTTACCATCCCGGTTGATCGGCCGGTAAAACCATTTTATCTGATGAGGAAAAAATAATTTACCCCGCCGCAGCTTTTCTGTTGCTGCGGTATTCCCTGTTCTTTCAACGATCTATTTCCCTTCTTCCTGGCCATTCCTTGTCCCGGAAAAACTTGAAATTATCTGAAATTAGCACTATAATATGATTAGCAGTCAGAATGGCTGAGTGCTAAAAATGCCCCTGATTCAGCATAATGAGAGTTGAAGTTGGAAGGAGTGCGATTCATTAATGCGCAATCAGGTTGCTTATGTCAGTACGTATTTACCCCAGAAATGTGGAATTGCCACTTATACCTATCATCTGAGACAGGCGGTTCAGAAGGCGAAGCGACAGGCGCTGGATGATCCAATTGCCGTAATCAAAGACAACAACATCGTTTACCCTGATAACTCACTTCTGAAATGGCCAATTCTTAAAAATCATCGTGAAGATTATATCAAAGCTGCTGATGCATTGAATAACAGTTCGGTGTCCGTCGTCTCTCTGCAACATGAATTCGGTATTTTTGGCGGAGCAGCCGGCTCCTATATTCTCGACTTTGTCCGTCGGCTGAAAAAACCGCTCGTCACAACATTTCATACGGTGTTCAAAGAGCCGAAAGGCCTTTATGCTCCGGTCCAGCAGGAATTGGCCGAACGCAGCGATCACATCGTTGTGATGAATCGTAAGGCGATCGGCTATCTGTCCAAGAGTTTTGCTATACCGACGGCAAAAATCTCGTTTATTCCGCACGGTACGCCGGTTCCCGATCTCCGGCGGCGCGAAGTATTCCGCCGCAAACTCGGCTGGTCGGACCGCAAAGTTATGATGACATTCGGTTTCATCAGCCGGAACAAGGGGATCGAAACGGTACTCTACGCACTGCCGGCGGTGGTCCGCAAAGTGCCGGATGTGCTCTATGTCATTGCCGGACAGACGCATCCAAATGTCAAGGCCGTGGAGGGCGAATCCTACCGCAATGAGCTAAAACGGATCATCCGCCGCGAAGGCTTGGAAAAACACGTACTGATGATCGACAAGTTCATGAATGAGCAGGATCTGGCCCATTATATTACCGCCTGCGATCTGTACATCACGCCGTATCCGGGGTTGGAGCAGATCACCAGCGGGACACTGGCTTATGCTATCGGACTCGGCCGTCCGGTTCTGACGACGCCGTACCGCTATGCGCAAGACCTGCTCAAGGGCAATGAAGAATTGTTCGTCCCGTTTGACAATCGTTCGCTTTGGTCGGAGAAAATGATTACCCTGCTGTCTAATGAGTCGATGCTGAAATCGTATCAGAAAAAAATGAGCCGGATCGGCAACTTGATGAGCTGGCCACATGTCGGAAGAAAATATCTGAAACTATTCAAACAAACCGCTCATCTGGACGCAGAAGATTCGAGCCTTCCGGGGGCTGACTCTATTGCCGAAGACCCCTGTTAATTTGACGCATCTGGAACGAATGACCGACGATACGGGATTGCTGGAACATGCGCTGGGCGATATTCCTAAGCGCCGGGAAGGCTACACGACCGACGATAATGCACGTGCCCTTTGGGTATGCGCCAGTTGGTACCGTCTCTTGAGGAGCGATCCGTCCGTCGATCCGAATTTGCTGAAGCGGCTCATCCGTTTGGCGGATGTTTATCTGGCGTTTCTGGTGTGGGCGCAGGAGCCGGACGGCCACTTTTACAATAATTATTCTTATGACCGGCAGAAGGAACCGGAATCGCCGTCCGACGACTGCCTCGGCCGAACCCTGTGGTCTTGCGCGGTGGCGCTTCGCGCTCTGCCAGGAGATGACAGGAAACATGTACTTCGAATTCTCTTATCGCGAGGCTTCAAGGCGGCGCATCAAGTTCGCCACATGCACGGCGGCGCGTACATTCTGGCTGCCGCTGCTCTTGGCAATTTGAGCGAAGCTGCGGCCGGGCTGATCGATCGATTTGAGAGCGAACTGATTAATTTATTCCGCAATAACGCCGATGACGACTGGCAATGGTTCGACGCGGCAATTACCTATAGCGGCGGTTTGATGCCATGGGCACTGTACCGTTCTTCTGTCGTAACCGGGAACCGAGAGGCACGCCGCGTTGCGCGGGCTTCACTCGATTTTTTGACTCAAAAAATGATCGGACCGAACGGGCACCTGCGTTCGATCGGCAATGACGGATGGTGTACGCGCACAAAGCGGGCGATCTGGGATCAGCAGCCGGTCGATATCGCCGCCCTGGCGTTAGCCGCTGAAGCAGCCGACCGGGCGGAACCGGACAATGATCGCTGGTATAAAACGATTGGCAAGTGCCGTGACTGGTTCCACGGCGAAAACGATCTGCAGGCATCGATGTTTACCTCCGAAGGCGGCGGATACGACGGATTCTCCGGCTTCGGGGTCAACCGCAATCAGGGTGCCGAATCCACGCTATCCTATTTGCTAACGGAACTCATTTTTGCCCGGCGAAAAGACCGAATTAAACAACCGGTCTGAGCCTGTGTAAATAAAAAGAATATCAATCGAGAAGATTGCCTCCTTTCCTTGTTAATAGTTGGGCAATCTTTTTTATATGCCATCGAAGTCATATACGTCCTTGGTTCATACAAGTTTAGGATTCATTTTCATATTAACCAGTGATTATGGTTGAGAAAGAACCGTATTGAAAGAATTATCCGGACTGAGTCGACGTATGCTATGCTTATATTTGGCGCTTTTAATAAAATTGATGTGGCTGACTGAATCCCCCCATTTACAGCGATTGATTTTTCAAGTGAGTTTTGCAACCGGTCTTGTTTACACGGATGTTTTTTTCTTTAATAAACTTCTTTTATCGGGAGTGGATAAGTGTTGCAAATCGAGATGCTGATTAAAAAATACTATGATCACTTAAATGAAAATGATCTCTCGACGCTGCGCTATATTATCGAAAATAAGCGAACGTGCGCAGAGAAAAGTATCACGGATATTGCAAGAGATTGCAATATCTCCAGATCGTCTATTCTTCGTACGACTCAGAAACTGGGCTTTTCCGGATTTAGTGAATTTAAATATGCGTTAAAGAATGACCTTCACACGCCGCCCCTACAGGAAAAGGACTATTTTCAACAGATCGAGATGGCTATGCACAACACTTTAAAGTTTTTTAAGAGTGCCGAACTGATGCCGATCTATGATAAAATTAATCACTCGGATAAGATTTATGCTTATGGTACTGGCTACGCCCAGCGCAATGCCGTCAATGAATTAAAAAGGAACTTTTTAAATTTCGGTATCATGATTACGTCATTAGATGCGGGAAGAGAACTTGGATTCGCATTAAAATGGATCAGAGAAACGGATCTGCTGATTGTTGTATCTTTAAGCGGTGACATTCCGGATATTATGGACGACCTTAAGCTTTTGCGCGTTAAAAAAGTGCCTGTGTTATCGATTACAGACATGAGTTTTGACCATAACATATTGGCTAATATTGTTCCTTATAATCTTTTCTTTCAATCGACGCGATATCCGGTGAACAATAGAGAACAGATTAGCCAGGATCCGGTATCGATGGCCTCGTTGAATGTTTTATGCGAGGCGCTTTCATTTGGCTATTTATTTCAATATCGATCTCAAGATCAAGGACAAAAAAGATGATTGCGATCGATTTAAGCGAAGAGAAATTTATGTTTTTCGTGATCGATCCGTACGGAAAATACCCTCAGCAAATTCTTTTTATCTTTTCGCTGTAATTGGACCTTAGTCAATCTTGTAAAAACGGAAAAGCAGTTGAACCTTGTCTGATGTATGGCAAGGGACAACTGCTGCTTGTTTTGTTTATCCTCTCCTGTCCAAATCATAATCGACTGATTTATTGAATCCCCTTTTTTAATAACCTTTCGAATTCCTCGCGAACTTGCGGAACCGATAATCCGACAATGACCTGCAGAGCCTTACCGTGGCGGACTATTCCGTGAGCTCCGCCACTCTTGAAGGCTGCATCCGACTGGACGAGGTTTTCGTCCTTCACCGTCACACGCAGTCGCGTCGCACAATTAGTGACATCCTGAATATTGTCGTAGCCTCCCAGTGCGTCGAGATAGGTCGCTGCCGCTTCCATGTATTGATTTGTTGCTGCCGTTTTCTTATTTCCGGCCACCTTCTTTTTGTAGTCCGCTTTCGTGTAAAGCTGTGTTTCTTCACTGTCCGCCTCGCGGCCGGGCGTCGCAAAATTAAATTTCAGAATCAAGAAACGGAACAGGAAGAAGTAGATCGCGACAAATAGTAAACCGATGATCCACTGAGTGATCCACGCGGTCCAGTGATTCGCGAACAGTGGAATCCAGTTCTTTGTCGCCATGTCGATAATTCCGCTATCCAAGTTGCCGGAAACCCCGAAGAAGAACATCGTCGCATCCATAACCCCGCAAAGCAAAGCATGAATGATGAACAGAATGGGAGCGGCAAACAAAAAGGTAAATTCAAAGGGTTCGGTAATACCGGCCGCTATCGCGGTTAAAACTGCCGGAATTAAGAGAGCCAAGACTTTTTTTCTCTTTTCAGGCTTGGCTGTGACATAGAAAGCCGCGGCAATGCCGATTGGCGGCCAGATCTTATCATTCCCGAAGAGATCGAACCCACCGGCGGGGAATAGTTGCTTTAGCGATTTTGTTGATTCGGCAAAATCTTGCATGTGTGCCAGCCAATATTTAACGGTGCCGTCCGGGACAACCGCCGGTCCATACAAAAAGGGAATGTAGATGAAGTGATGAAGTCCCGTCGGAATGAGCACACGTTCAAGAAAACTGTAAAGGAAGACGCCGAAAACACCCGATGACGCCATAAAAACCTGTAGTGACGCGATTCCCTTTTGCACAACCGGCCATACAAAACAAGTAATTAAAGCAAGCGGAAGCATGACGAAGAATCCCAGAATAACGACGAATGCGGATCCCTGGAAAACGCCCAGCCATTCCGGCAGTTTGGTATTGAAATAACGATTGTGTAACCAGACTACCACGGCAGACAGCAAGATTGCACCGATGACGCTGGTATCCAATGTTTTAATACCGGCAATCAGTTTCAGTCCGGTTCCTGAACCCGGATCGACATTAAAATTGACGCCGAAGGTCTTTCCCCAAAATTGCAGCATGGTACTGACAAAATAATTGAAGGTGAGATAAACAATCAATGATTCCATTGCCGCACGTCCATTGGCTTCTTTAGCCAGGCCGATCGGCAGCCCAACGACAAAAAGCAATTCCATCTGGTTAAAAACAGTCCATCCTCCGTTTTCAATGACTGTCCAGAACTGATACCAGAAAGTGCCCGTGTCCGCTAATCCGCCGACAATCATTGGATTGGTACACATGATCGAGATGGCGAGAATAATACCTGAAAAGGCGAACAGGAGCACCGGTGTAAACATTGCACCGCCAAAGCGTTGTATCTTTTGCATCATCGGAACCGCCCCTTTATTTTATGTTTTTACATAATAGGTGAAAAATAGCACTTGCTGGCTATGCATAGCTTTCGTGACAATTGTCGAAGCGCTTCTGGATTAATCTTAAATCAAATTAAAGCGTTTTCAATGAGTTTCAATAAAAATGGGAATGGGTGAATAGTAATGAGAATTGTTTCAATATTGGGGAATTATCACGGACATGAATGAACTTAGCGATCCGTTATGTTTTACAAATCGACATTTTTAGCTGGGTGGTAATTAATTGACGGCGATACTTGGTCTCCCTTTTTAATAAAACTAACTTGTTGAGAAAATTCACGGCAAACGTGACTTTACCCAGAATGGATCACGCTTTCCCGATCACGCTGAAACGTATTGTAACCGTTTCAAAGTTGAGTAACATGAGGGGTGTAAACGAGAGATGATAAAAGCTAAACTATGGAGGGATCGTCATGAAGAAATTTTCTATTGTCATTGCAGGAGGAGGCAGCACATATACTCCCGGCATTGTCATGACACTGTTGGCCCATCTGGATCGTTTTCCGATCCGCCAGTTAAAACTCTATGATAATGACGGCCCGCGGCAGAAGATCATTGCCGATGCGTGTCGGGTGATCCTCAGGGAGAAAGCTCCGTCGATCAAATTTGTTGCGACGACCGATCCGGAGGAAGGGTTCAGCGATGTGGATTTCGTCATGGCGCAAATTCGCGTCGGCAAATATGCGATGCGCGATAAGGATGAAAAGATTCCGCTAAAGTATGGTGTCATCGGCCAGGAAACTTGCGGACCGGGCGGAATTGCCTATGGTCTGCGTTCAATCGGCGGTGTGTTGGAGATACTCGATTATATGGAGAAGTATTCGCCGAACGCCTGGATGTTAAACTATTCGAATCCAGCGGCAATCGTTGCCGAAGCGACACGGCGTCTCAGACCGCATTCGAAGATTCTTAATATCTGTGACATGCCGGTTGCTATTCAGGAACGGATGGCTGAAATTGTCGGCCTAAAGCACTATAATGATTTGGAAGTCCGCTATTTCGGCTTAAATCATTTCGGCTGGTGGACGTCCATCTGCGATAAGCAAGGCAACGACTTAATCCCGAAACTGCGCGATTACGTGGCCGAACACGGCTACTTGCTTTCTGATGAAAAAGAAAAAGATACCGAGCCGAGCTGGAAAGCCACTTTCGGGATGGCTAAAAACACGTTTGCGCTTGATCCGCAGCGTTTTCCCAACACTTATCTGCAATATTATCTGTATACGAAGTATGAAGCCGAGCATATGGACCCTCATCGCACGCGGACGGATGAAGTACGGGCCGGGCGTGAAAAGTTTGTCTTTAATACGTGCAGAGAGATAGCTGAAAGCCAATCGATTGAAGGTTTGAAATTTAAACCGGACGAACACTCAAATTATATTGTCGATTTATCACGAGCGATTGCTTACAATACACATGAACGGATGTTAGTGATCGTCGAGAACGATGGCGCCGTCTCCAACTTCGAACCGACGGCCATGGTTGAAGTGCCGTGCATTATCGGCTCGAATGGTCCGGAACGTCTGACCATGGGAAAAATCCCCCGTTTTCAGAAAGGAATGCTGGAACAGCAAGTGGCCGTCGAAAAGTTGGCAGTTGATGCCTGGATCGAACACTCCTATTTGAAATTGTGGCAAGCACTGACGCTGTCACATACGGTTCCGGATGCGGCAGTGGCTAAAAAAATTCTGGACGACTTAATCGAGGCTAATAAAGATTACTGGCCGGAACTGAAAAAAGATGAACGAACACAAAAATTGGAATTGCGTTTGAACTAATCCAGAAATCGGTCACTCGATACCCTGCTATTGCCCCGAATAGCAGGGTATCTGGCTATCAAGGCCCCTTTTAAAAGGCTCTGTTAAAATTGACTGTTGTTTTTCGCTGCAGACGCTCGCTTTCCGCGGGCGATCCGTGAGCCTCTTCGTTTCGTGTAACTCGCTTCAGAGTTTCCGTTGGCTCACTTTTCCCGCCGGAGTCTCGCGTCTTCCGCTCCAAACAACGGGGCAACAAAAACAACATTATTTTTAAAAAAAGCCCTATAAAAAATAAAGAAGGCCGGCTTTCGATCGTCAGTATCCAAAATGCTACGAAAATGTGAGCAAGAAAAGGAGGCGTCACGATGAAGCACAAGATCCGCAGACTAAGTTTGCTGCAAATTTCTTATGCTAAACTTTATAATTACTTGATTGCAATGACTTTATTAATTCCGCTTATTTATGGTGCTTTTATCTTGCTGAACATGGCGCGGAGCGGGGAAAATTTTCAGTCGCTGCTAATGTCCCGCCCGCTTTACTCGGCCATGTTTATGTCGATGATGCTTGATTTGCTATGGGGCTACCTGCTTTATCAGTTGAAAAAAGAATCGAAAGGAGAAATGTTTACTTATTGCGCTTTGTTTCTATTAGCTATTTGCCAGTTTTTGATTAGTAATTTTGTAATCGCTATCATGACCATTTTTGTGATGATGTATTCTGATACTCGTTTAAAAGACTGTGTATCGCTCCATATTTTTTGGCGCAATCGCCTTTATACAGCTATGTTGACAGGATTGGTCATTCTATCTTTTCTGTGCAGTTTCGCTATTGTCAGGTTGATATTTTTCGCATGAAACGTCAGCGTATCGGGAGGTATTCATATGTTTGGAAAATTATTTCAAAAGCAGTCCGTTAGAGCGGAAAACGTATATCTGTCTCTTATACACATCTGACGCTGCCGACGAATAG
>UQRJ01000075.1 GCA_900543345.1 uncultured Sporolactobacillus sp.
CGAGATGTCTTAGGGTCTCGTGGGCTCGGAGATGTGTATAAGAGACAGGGGCAAGCAGGCCGTTCCGGATCGATGGTCACGGACCGTCAGGGAAATTTCGCAGAGTTTGGAGAAGGTGAATGGATGCCTCCCGACTGTCGCGATCGAGAGACTCATGACGAAGAGTGTGCACGCCGACAATCAGTTTGATTTCTGTTCGTCGATCCTCGGTTTGCTTGTCGCCTACTTGAAGCAAAGCGGCAAACGAACCGAAGCGGTGATTCGGCGGCTCGTCCGGACCGCACCGAAACAGAGTCATCTGCCGCTGTTTGTCGGGACTGTTTTCGGCATCATCGTTCAATCGATACAAGGAAAAATCGATGCGGAGATGGCCGATGTGCTGTCGCGGTTCTTACACATTATCGAAAATTTGTCGGAACAGGATAAAGAAAAGATGAGCGATTTTCTGATCAGCGTTATGTAAACGAATGCTTTTGTCTTTTATACGATATGTGAAAGCAGAAAAATTTTTTAGGAACAGCATATAAGAGCAACGGCGGCTCGGCCTGCGCCAGCGGCTTGCTCTTGCCGCGTTTTTCTTTATCCTGTTTTTGTGTCTTTTGTGAATTATTCAGAAGGAGGCGGAAGCAAAGGATGAGAAGTGTCGGACTGGTATTGGGCGGCGGTGCCGTCCGCGGATTTGCCCATATTGGCGTTCTCAAAGCGTTGGAAAAACATCACGTCGCTATCAGCAGTATTGCCGGTTCGAGTATGGGCGGCGCAATCGGCGGACTTTACGCCGCCGGGATCCCGCCGGAAGCGATCGAGCGCTATATCACCGAAACGCCGAAGCGTCATTTGCTGCACCTACTTGATGTCGGGTTTCCGAACCGGGGGCTGATCGGCGGCAAAGGCGTCGCGCGCATAATAGAAGAACTCATTGATCAACAGTCTGCGCAACGACGAATTGAAGATTTTCCGATCCGCTTTCGTGCCGTATCGGTCGACCTCAATCGGGGGAAACAAGTCATTTTTGCCAGAGGCGATCTCGTCGCTGCTTTACGAGCAACGACGGCTTTCCCCGGTGTATTTGCTCCGGTTATCAAGCAGGGGATGATGTTGGTTGACGGCGGCGTGCTTAATAATCTTCCGGTCGAAGCGCTTGATCGAACCGGCGACCCGCTGGTGATAGCGGTTGACGTAACGCGAGGAAATGCGGAGAAGCCAGCACGCAATATGGTGGAGGTTGCTTATCGTTCGTACAGTCTGTTAGTGGCGGAGCGGAAGCATACCAGTTTGGTGCAGGCGGATGTCGTCATTCGCCCGGATGTCGGCGATTACGCCGCATTCGATTTTAACAAAATTCAGTCATGCATTGATGCAGGCGAGACTGCTGCTGAAAAAGCACTGAGCGGTATGCGATATGCCGGGCAGGCGGACCCGATGCGCCCGGCAAAAGTACTGCACTTATAGTTCGGAAGATCTCAAGGTAGCAAGGCCCTACTGCATGCCAGTCACGCCGGCGCTCGATGCTGACGAAACGGGCGGAGATGAGCGCTCGCTGCGGAATGATCGATAATGAACGGGTTAATAATACCCATATGCAAGCTCAATCCGGACCCGGACGCGATAAATCGGTGATCGGGCATGCGAGTCGGAAGTGGAGCGATAAAGCCGGAGTAGGTCTTGCCGATCGAAGTCGTCCGTCCGATGAGTGCGGAGAGAAAGCGGTCGTACAGGGACAAATCTTTCGCAAAGGATGTGCACGTTATGCTGAATGAACGACAAAATGATCGCTCGGTCGAAGACAATCTTGCCCGCAGGATGTCCGGCCTATCTGCCTTGGGCCGTCGACAAACAAACGGCCGGGCCGTTTACTTGCAAAATGCAAAGTACCGTACCTGCGTGAGCGAGTTTATGGCGAATGAAAAAGTTTTATCGATGCAGCAATACCGGGCTCACGGCAGAACCAATCTACTGGAGCACTCGTTACATGTCTCCTTCTGCAGCTTCCGGTTGGCGGAAAAATGGGGCTGGAGGAGCCGGGCAGCCGCTCGCGGCGGATTGCTTCATGATTTTTATTTATATGACTGGCATCATCACGGCCCACTTCCCGGCCCGCATGGATTCGTTCATCCGGCGATTGCATTGAAAAATGCGCAGCACGATTTTGTACTCGACGAACGGGAACAAAATATTATCCTCCGACATATGTGGCCGTTGACACCGGTGCCGCCAAAATACAAAGAGGCGGTGCTTGTCTCGCTGGTTGATAAGTACTGTGCGATATCGGAGAGCGCTGCGGCGATCATGCAGGCGATCAGAAAAAAACGTCGCGAAAAGTTGCCAAATAGACCGAAGTGAGGGGGTTGTGCGATGGTTTACGACCAGTTTTTTTACTTTTTGATCTATGCCTTTTTGGGCTGGGTGGCTGAGGTCGTCTTTGCCTTCATCCGGGGGAAAAAACTGGCCAATCGGGGATTCCTCTATGGCCCGCTCTGCCCGATTTATGGCATTGGCGCGTGCCTGGCCCTATCGGCGGCATCCTTTTTTTTCAGCCATTTTTCTTTCGATCACCCCCATTTAATTGCTTTTGCGATCTTCTTTATTCTGTGTACGGCCTTGGAATGGGGAACGGGTTGGTTGCTGGAACAATTGTTTCATGACCGCTGGTGGGATTACTCAGATAAGGCATTCAATCTTAACGGTTATGTCTGTCTGCCCTTTTCGCTCGTTTGGGCACTGGCGGGTGTCGTTCTCTTCGACTGGGTTCATCCGCTGGTCAGCGAATTTGTCCGTCAAATTCCGCCGACACGCGGAAAAAGCATTTTGTTTCTGGTGACCCTTTATCTGATAGCGGATGTGGCTTGTACGATGAAAAAATATCCTGTGTCTGCCGGGTTAATCGGCCGCCTGCAGCGGCCTTTCAAGCTCGGCGGCGGGTGGGTCAAAGTGGCTGCCGGCAAAACGTTGGCGCATATCGATGATACGCTGCTTGGACCAGGTCGCTTCAATCGCTTGCTTTTTCCCGTCAGATACAATATTTCCGGTGCCGGTCTGAAAAAAATAACGGCGTATCTGAGCGCTGCTCATAAGATTCAGTTCGGCGACGATCGCAACTGGGGACCAAGAACTTCCTTGCTGTTGAAAAGGTTTCAACAAGCGTTTTCCAACTTGATGGCCGGCAGAGACGGCGCACCGGAAAAGCGGACAAATCATCGGACGAGGCAAAAAAGTAAAAAGTTTTGATTGACATCCGTCCGCCGCTTTGCCATACTTATCCGTAGTAAAGGTAAACAATCCAACGATACCTTTTAAGTTAGTCCGGAGAGGCTAAAAAGGGGTGATACCATGTCACTTGACACGACGGTCTCTCGCATAGATAAGCGGGAGTTTTTTTCTAGCCGGAAAAGGATGATCGGGCAAATGGAAGAAAAAGTAATCATGGATGAAAAAGCGATCTCGCGGGCGCTGACGCGTCTGGCTCATGAAATTATCGAGCGCAATGAAGGTGTCGATGCGGTGGTCGTGATCGGGATCAAAACGCGCGGCATCTATCTGGCCGATCGTCTGGCCCGGCGGATTGCCGAGATTGAGAATCGCCGTGTTCCTGTCGGTGAGCTGGATACGACGCTCTATCGCGACGACTTAAGAGGGAAGGCCGAAGATCCGCGAGTCATCGGCAGCAAGATTCCGTTCCCGATTCAAGGGAAGACGGTCGTGCTGGTTGACGATGTGCTGTTCACCGGCCGGACGATCCGGGCAGCGATGGATGCACTGATGGATCTCGGCCGGCCGGCACGCATTCAGTTGGCCGTGCTAATTGATCGCGGTCATCGCGAATTGCCGATTCGTCCCGATTACATCGGCAAGAACGTACCGACCTCGAAGACAGAACACATCGATGTTGAGCTTCGCGAAGTCGATAAGGCGGAACGGGTGGTCATCAGAAGTTAATAGTAAAAGGAACATGCAGTCATTCAAGCATCTTTTAAAGGCAGTCCGGAGAGACTGACAAAGAGCGGCAGATGCGGCATTGATTTTTGCGCATAGACAACCTCTTTGTCGGAAATAACAGTCCGGCAAAGAGGTTTTTTGTTGCCCTTCATGCAGGAGGCCGGATGCGGCCAAACTATATCAGGAGGTCAATCAATATGGCAAATCTTTTGACGTTACAGGCACTGTCGCTGGCGGAAATCGATGGGATTCTCAATCGCGCCCAGCAGATTGGCGAGATGGGGGAGGAAGGTTGGTTTGTACCGAATCATACGCTTGTTGCCAATCTGTTCTTCGAACCGAGTACGAGAACGCGGTTTAGCTTTGAAACGGCGGAAAAAAGGCTCGGCTTCCAAGTGCTTAATTTCAGCAGTCAGGCTTCCAGCACACAGAAGGGCGAGACGCTTTACGATACGGTCCGTACAATGCAGGCAATCGGCGCGAAAGCCGTCGTTGTCCGTCATAAGCAGGATCGCTTTTATCAACAGCTCCAAGGCGTCGGGCTGACCGTACTGAATGCCGGCGACGGTGCCGGCGATCATCCGACCCAGGCGCTGCTCGATCTGCTGACAATCCGTCAGGAATTCGGCGTATTCCGCGGCCTGACTGTCGCGATCATCGGCGATCTGCGCTATAGCCGTGTTGCCCGTTCCGACGCGGATGTGCTGTCACGGCTTGGTTGCCGTGTGCTGCTGTCGGGCCCCGAAGAATGGCATAATCCGCAGTTGCCAGGACAACGCGTCTCTGTCGATGAGGCGGTCAGACAGGCCGACGTGGTGATCATGCTGCGCATTCAGCATGAACGTCACACGCAGGCCATGCGGATGAGTCAGGAAGCCTATCATGCGCGCTACGGCCTGAGCCGCGAGCGTGAGGCGCAGATGAAACCGGAGGCGATCATCATGCATCCGGGACCGGTGAACCGGGGCATTGAACTGGACGGCGACCTCGTCGAGTCGCCGCGTTCTCGCTATTTCAAACAAATCGGCAATGGTGTTCTCGTTCGTATGGCGGCACTGGAATGGGCACTTGCCGGCAGTCTTCGCACCGACAGCAAACCACGGATAGCGGAAGGTATTTGATCGGCAGCGGAAATGGAGGAAAAAGATGAAAAGGCAACTTGTTTTGGAGAACGGCGCTTCTTTTATCGGCGATGGCTTCGGCAGTTTCAGAGCATCGAGAGGGGAAGTCGTGTTCAATACCGGCATGACTGGCTATCAGGAAATTATCACCGATCCGTCTTACTGCGGCCAGATTGTAACGATGACCTATCCGCTGATCGGCAATTATGGAATCAACCATTCGGATAATGAATCGGAACGACCGAACATTGCCGGCCTTGTCGCTTGCAACCTGGAAGAAGAGCCATCGCATTGGCAGGCGGAGCAAACACTCGGCGAATGGCTTGCGGCCGCCGATGTGCCTGGCATTGCCGGTATCGACACGCGGCGGCTGACAAAGCTGATTCGTCAATACGGGACACTCCGCGGCGCTTTGACGTCGGCCGATAGCGATCCGGCAATCGTCGCACGGGAACTGAGCAAGTGGCCGCTGCCGACTGATCAGGTTGAGCGCGTATCGACCCGTTCGGCCTATGTTGCGCCCGGTTCCGGACCGCGGGTCGTCCTCGTCGATTTCGGTGCTAAACAGGGCATCCTGAGAGAATGTATTAAAAGAGATATTGACGTCATCATCGTCCCTTATCGGACAACGGCAGCGGAGATTAGTCAATTCCATCCCGACGGCTTGTTGCTTAGCAACGGACCCGGCAACCCGAAAGACGTGCCGGAGGCGATCCGGATGATCCGCGAAATGCTGGGAAAACTGCCGATTTTCGGCATTTGCCTCGGCCATCAGTTGTTTGCGCTGGCGGCCGGTGCCGATACGGTGAAAATGCGTTTCGGCCATCGCGGCGCCAATCATCCGGTCAAAGACCTGCGAACCGGAAAATTTGCCATCACGTCGCAAAATCACGGCTATACGGTCGAGCCCTCCTCACTGAAGGGAACGGAACTGGAAATCACGCATGTGGCCATCAACGACGGTACGATCGAAGGCCTGCGGCACAGACGCTATCCGGCATTCAGTGTGCAGTATCATCCGGAAGCATCGCCGGGACCGACCGACAGTCGCGGGTTGTTCGACGAATTTATCGACATGATCAGATCGACGAAAAAGGAAGGTGCCGGATTTGCCTAAACGGACGGATATTCATAAGATCATGGTCATTGGTTCCGGGCCGATCGTGATCGGCCAAGCCGCCGAATTTGATTATTCGGGTACACAGGCTTGTCAGTCATTGCGCGAAGAAGGGTACGAAGTTGTCCTGGTTAATTCTAATCCGGCGACGATCATGACCGATACCGATATTGCCGATCGCGTGTACATCGAACCGTTGACGGTTAAATTTGTCGGTAAAATTATCCGCAAAGAGATGCCCGACGGTCTGCTGGCGACTCTTGGCGGACAGACGGGGCTGAATTTGGCTGTCCAGCTTCATCAGTCCGGCATCCTCGACGAGTTGGGCGTTCAACTGCTCGGGACCAGCCTTGAGGGCATCGAAAAAGCGGAAGATCGCGAAAAATTCCGCGAACTGATGCTGCAGCTCGGCGAACCGATACCGGCCAGCGAAACGGTCACCGATTATGCCGGAGCCGAACGGTTTGCGTCCAAAATCGGCCTGCCGGTGATCATCCGTCCCGCTTTTACGTTGGGCGGTACCGGCGGCGGCATCGCTTCAACCGCCGAGGCATTGCGGACGATCACTGAAAACGGATTGAAATTGAGCCCGGAGCATCAAGTATTGATTGAAAAAAGCATCGCCGGATTCAAAGAAATCGAATTCGAAGTGATGCGCGATGCGAACGATGGCGCGATCGCCGTCTGTCATATGGAAAATGTCGATCCGGTCGGCATTCATACCGGCGATTCGATTGTTACCGCACCCTGCCAGACGTTGAGTGATCGCGATCTTCAACGGATGCGCAGTGTATCGCTGCGCATCGTCCGCGCGCTGAAAATCGAAGGCGGCTGTAATGTTCAGCTGGCGCTCGATCCGGGCAGCGACGGCTATTATGTGATCGAAGTCAATCCGCGTGTCAGTCGCTCGTCGGCGTTGGCGTCGAAGGCAACCGGCTACCCGACCGCCAAAGTGGCGGCCAAGATTGCCGTCGGCTATCGTCTGGACGAGATCAGGAACGCGGTCACCGGGACGACCTACGCCAGTTTTGAACCGACACTTGACTATGTGGTAACGAAAATCCCCCGCTGGCCGTTTGATAAATTCGGCAGTGCCGAACGAACACTCGGTACGCAGATGAAAGCGACCGGCGAAGTGCTGGCGATCGGCCGGAACTTTGAGGAATCGATACTGAAGGCCGTCCGCTCACTGGAGAATGGCACCATTCACCTGAAATTAAAGGAAGCGGAGAACATGACATCGGCTGAGTTGCTGGCACATATGGCCAAAGCCGATGATCGCCGGTTGTACTTTATTGCCGAAACTTATCGCCGCGGCGTTTCAACCCGTGCGATTCATGAAAAAACGAAGATAAATCCGTTTTTTCTTAATAAAATTGCTCATATTGTCCATATCGAGCAGATGCTCCGTGAACATCGTCAAAACGCACGCGTATTGCTGAATGCGAAAAGAAACGGCTTTTGCGATCGGGAAATCGCTGCGTGCTGGGGGATGAACGAGGCGGAAGTTGCCGACTGGCGCCAAGCACGCGGCATTCGTCCGGTCTATAAAATGGTCGATACCTGTGCCGGTGAATTTGCTTCGGAGACGCCGTACTATTACAGCAGCTACGAACAGGAAAACGAATCGGCGGTTTCGAAGACGAAGAGCGTCGTCGTTCTTGGCTCCGGACCGATCCGCATCGGCCAGGGCGTCGAATTCGACTATGCGACCGTTCATGCCGTCTGGGCGATTAAGCAGCAAGGCTATGAAGCGATCATGATCAACAACAATCCCGAGACTGTCTCGACTGATTTTAGCATCTCCGATAAACTTTATGTCGAACCGCTGACATTGGAAGACGTACTCAATGTCGTCGAGCTGGAGCATCCCGTCGGCGTTGTGGTTCAATTCGGCGGCCAGACGGCGATTAATTTGGCCGCCGGTCTGGCGGCGCGCGGTGTCCGTATTCTCGGTACATCGCTGGACGCGATGGATCAGGCGGAAGACCGCAATCGCTTCGAACAGTTGCTGCTCCGGTTGCACATCGATCGTCCGGCGGGAGATACCGCTTTTTCCACCGATGAAGCGGTAAAAATCGCCGAACGGCTCGGCTATCCGGTGCTCGTCCGCCCGTCCTATGTACTCGGCGGTCGGGCGATGGAAATTGTCTATCATCAAGACGATCTGATTCATTACATGCGCAATGCCGTCCGGATTAATCCACAACATCCGGTACTGATCGATCGTTATCTTGTCGGAACGGAGATCGAACTCGACGCGATCTCCGACGGCAAAGATGTCTATATTCCCGGCATTATGGAGCATATCGAACGTGCCGGCGTGCATTCCGGCGACTCGATCGCCGTCTATCCGTCGCAAACGCTAAGCCGGGCGATCAAGGAAGAAGTCATTGAAACGGCCGTGAATATTGCCAAGGGACTCGGTGTCGTCGGTTTGCTCAATATCCAGTATGTGATTCACGACGGACATGTCTATGTGATTGAAGTCAACCCGCGCGCAAGCCGGACCGTCCCGTTTTTAAGTAAGATCACCGGCGTACCGATGGCCAAGAATGCCATGAAATTGATTCTCGGGCGAACGCTGAAGCAGCTCGGCTATTCGACCGGCATCCATCCGGAACCGGCACGCGGCGTTTACGTCAAAGTCCCCGTCTTTTCGTTTGCCAAACTGCATAGCGTCGACGTTGCCCTGGGTCCGGAAATGAAATCGACGGGTGAGGTCATGGGTCAGGACGCGACACTTGAAAAGGCATTATATAAAGGACTCTTGGCCGGCGGTATGACCATACCGTCCCATGGATCCGTGTTATTTACGATTGCCGATAAAGATAAGGAAGAGGCACTGACGCTTGTTGAACGTTTTCATCGGATCGGCTATCGCATCCTGGCCACGGAAGGTACGGCGAAGATGATCCGCATGCGCCGTATCCCGGTGACCGTCGTCAACAAAATCGGCGGAGAGTCGCCGAATCTGCTTGAACTGATTCGCCGCGGCGGCGTGCAGTTTGTCGTCAATACGTTAACACGCGGCCGGCGCCCGGCGAACGACGGGTTCCGTATTCGCCGTGAGTCGGTTGAAAACGGCGTCGTTTGTCTGACGTCACTTGATACGACGGAGGCGCTGCTGACCGTGCTGGAATCGCTGGCGTTTCGCACGGAGCCGATGCCGCAAATGGCCGATCGTCCGCAAGCGAAGCAAGTTTGGCCGGAAGGTGAGTTGCGATGAGGGTGGAGAAAATGACCGTTGTCGGCCAGCGCCGTATTGCGGCGAGCGTGTTTGAACTCACATTGACCGGCAAAATGGCCGAAGAGGCAACGCAACCCGGCCGGTTTGTTCATGTCCGCGTAGGCGGCAATGCGGGCCGGTTTCCCCTGCTGCGTCGGCCGATCAGCATCTGCTGCTGCAATCCCGGCAAAAGGGAGATGACACTGATCTATAAGCGTGTCGGTGTCGGAACGGCTTGGCTTGCCGATGTTCGACCGGGAGAGCGACTCGATGTGCTTGGCCCACTTGGGAACGGTTTTTCGCTGAAGTCGGTGCCTCGCGGCGGTCGGGCGCTGATCGTCGGCGGCGGTGTCGGCGTCCCTCCGCTATATGGTCTTGCCAAAGCTTTTGCGGCGCGCGCTGTGGTGACAACGCATATTCTCGGTTTCCGCTCAGCAGCGGACTGTTTTTACGAGCGGCAATTTGCGGCACTGGGACAAACCATTCTGCTGACCGAAGATGGTTCGGCCGGCCGGCGCGGACTGGTTACCGATGTACTGGATTCAGCCGGCTATGACGCTGTTTTTGCCTGCGGACCCTTACCGATGCTGCGTGCGCTTAGTAAACAAGTGACGGGCATCCCGTTGTATCTGTCAATGGAGCAGCGGATGGGCTGCGGCATCGGCGCCTGTCTTGCCTGCGCGGTGCAGGCGACGGATCCGGCCGATGCCAAGGGGTATCGCCGCGTTTGCTGTGACGGACCGGTATTCCGTGCCGGGGAGGTGGAACTGTGTTAGAAGTGCATTTGCCCGGACTCGACCTGAAAAATCCGGTCATGCCGGCTTCCGGTTGTTTTGCATTCGGCGCAGAGTTCGGCCGGTTGTATGATCTTAACATCCTTGGGGCGATTGTCATCAAGTCGGCGACACTGGCTCCGCGTTTCGGCAATCCGACACCGCGGGTTGCCGAGACGCCGGGAGGTATGCTGAACGCAATCGGGCTGCAGAACCCCGGTGTTGATCGGATTATTACGAGTGAACTGCCGCGCTTGGCGGCTTTCGATCTACCGATCATCGCCAATATTGCCGGAGAGGAAATGTCCGATTATGTGCAGACTGCGGAAAAACTATCTCGTCAGCCGATGGTTAAGGCGCTCGAACTGAATATTTCCTGCCCGAATGTCCGCCGCGGCGGTATCCAATTTGGAACCGTTCCGTCTGTGGCAGCCGAGTTGACAAAAAAAATCAAAGCCGTCTCCACAAAACCGGTTTATGTTAAACTGTCGCCGAATGTAACGGATATCGTTGCTATGGCCAAAGCTGTCGAAGCTGTCTCTTATACACATCTCCGAGCCCACGAGACCCTAAGACATCTCG
>UQRJ01000076.1 GCA_900543345.1 uncultured Sporolactobacillus sp.
GATGTCTTAGGGTCTCGTGGGCTCGGAGATGTGTATAAGAGACAGCCTGTTTTGTCTACCACTACTCCTTTCACAGCAAATCCACCTTGTGCATAAGTTGGACTAGCTAAGAAAAAGAGACACAAGAACAACAAAAGGAACGATTGAAACAACCGATCTTCTGTTCTTTTTAGTAATTTTTTCATACGCCTTTTTCCGGCTCATGCCAAGTACACGCGCCAATTCATCCGCCACCCGCCCCCGCTTCTCCACGGGAACCTGAATCGGGACGACCAGCACGGAGGGGCTGCTGACATTAGTGGCCAAGACTTTCTTGTGCGTATCGAGGATGTCGCCGCGCTCGGCTTCGTAAGGGACGTTTTTACCCCATTCCTCGATCGCCTTTTTTGTCAGCCATTGGTTATGAACGATCTGAACGTCAATCAGTCGGATAATAAAGATGGCAAAAACGGCCAGCCCGAAAATAAAGATAAAAAGCAGCCGTTTATTTACGGTTCGCTTGGAAACGCGCATGCGGAGCCCCTCCCCTCTTCCCTGTCCTACATTTATGCGAAAAAAAAGAGAGTAGAACAAGCCGGAGCGCGGGAAGTCGCTTAACGGGAAGCGGGCGAAGATGACGATCCGGTCGTGCCGGAGTCGCTTTCAGTCGGACGACGCAGCATAATCTTCAACGTCTCGCCTTTTTTAATTTGCGAACCCGCGGGCAAACTTTGGTCGGTCACAAAGCCATCGCCGTCCGTCGTTAATTTCATCCCGGAAACATCGACCAGTTTCATGACGTCGGCCAGCGACCACCCGCGGATATCGGGCATCTTCTCCTGTGCGCTTCCATAGAGCATGACTTTGCCCTCGAGTAGCAATCGCGTTCCGGACGCGGGGCTCTGACGGACCACCGAACCGTTGCCGATCACTACCGGGGTCAGTCCCGCTTGCTTCAGATGGCGCGCCGCCTCGTCAGTCGATGCGCCGGTTAAATCATCCACGCGGGCATAGCGGGACCGCTCCGTTTGTTCGGAGCGTTCGGCTTTTTTCTCAACTTGGAAATATTGCAGACTGCTGGACATCACCGGACGGACGATGTCGACGACCGGTTCCGCACCTAGATCCGTCGGTTTTAGGTGCGGTTGCTTCACCGCCACGTACACAATTAATTTCGGATCTTTTTCCGGCGCCATACCGAGAAATGAGTAGACATAATTATTTTTACCCGGAAGATAATGCCCCTTGACGGCAATCTGAGCCGTGCCGGTCTTACCGGCCACATCATAACCGGGAAGATCGTACGCCAGCCCGGTCGCCCCATAATCGCCGACGACCTTTTTCTGCGACACGACCTGACGCATCAAACGGCGTGTCTTTTCCGCAGCCAGTTCGGAGATCGGATGTCCCGCCGTTTGCGGCCGGTGCGACAAGATCGTTTTCCCACTTTTCGGATTAACGACTTTCTCGACGACATACGGCCGCATCATCTTTCCGTCATTGGCAATCGCGGTTGCCGCTTGCACGATCTGCATCGCCGTAAATGACGAGGCCTGGCCGAATGAAGCTTCAAGCTTATCGATTGGATAAGTCCAGTTGACAAATCCCGATTGCTCACCGGGCAAATCGATACCGGTTTTCCGCATGAATCCGAATTTTTTCAAGTACTCCCCCAAACGATCGGCTCCAAGATATTTGTCGGTTAAAACGGACATGCCGACATTGGATGATAGCTTAAAGCCCTGATCGAAGGTAATATTCCCCCAACCCGAGCGATTCCAGTCGTGGATCGTACCGCCTTTCGTCTTATAACTTCCCGATTTATAGGTTGCCTTCCCTTGATACACGCCGGCATCGATCGCCGAGGCAATCGTAAATGTTTTCATAACGGACCCCGGTTCATACGCAGAAGCGATCGCAAGGTTGCTGAACTGCTTGATATTGCGCTTGTTCGGATTGAAAGAGGGGGCGGTCGACATCGCCAGAATTCGCCCTGTTTTCGGATCGGCGACAATGCCGATCATGCTCTTGGGTTTATAGTCATTTCCGACCCGCGTCATCGCTTGTTCAAGAACCGTTTGAATCCGTGAATTCAGTGTCAAATAAACATTATTTCCGGAAACCGGCTTTTTGATCTGCTGCGATTCATCAGGAATCGGAACGCCGCGCGTACTGCGGTAATAGCGCACCGTCCCATCCTGTTCTTCGAGGTAACGGTCGAATTCCTGCTCAACGCCGAAAACGCCGCGCTGCCGCCCGCTTTTCTGGTCCGTCTGGGTAAAACCGATGGTATAAGCGGCGCCGGACTGTGCCGGATAATAGCGCTTCGACTCGATTTGATAATTGATGCCTGGAAGTTTCAGGCGGTCAATCTTCCGTTTGGTTTGGTAACCGAGCATTTTTCCCTTTGCACCGAATTCAACCTGATAAGCATCTTTGTTCAATCGGCGAAGCACGTCGGACTCTTTCATGCCCAGAATCGGTGCCAGCTCGCGGGCCGTTTTGGCTTTGTCTCTGACATAACGATAGTTTCCCGTCTTCGGATCCTTCCCCGCCTTGGGGCTGAGCACGGCATACAGGGTGTAGGCCGGCACATCCTCCGCCAGAATACTGCCATTTTCCGAGTAGATCGAGCCTCTTTTTTCATCGACCAGTTTATACGACGTCCATTGCTTTTTTGCGATCGGGAGGACCTTATGGCCGCCGATTTCGCCTCCCTGGGCGATATAGACGAAACGACCGATTAATATAAAAAAAGTCAGCATGAAAATCGCGCCGACCATTCCCGACCAGTAACTGATCGATCTTCTTTTTCTCTGAAACATAAAAGCGATCACCTCAGGGGAGGACTTTGATATTTTTGATATCAAGTTTCAGTCCCAACTCTTTTTCGGCAAATCGGACAATCCGTTCGGGCGAGTCAAGGTGGTCCGCTTCCGCTTTTAACTGCTGATAGACACTCGACTGCTCATCAAGCTTCCCCTGCAATTTCTGAATATCTTGTGAAGCCTGATAAAGTCTGGTCTGGTTAGCAACCATGCAGAGGGCAATCAAAAAAACGACAATGAAGGCAGCCGCCCATAGGATTTTTTCGCCACGGGTCACCGGCCTTGAAATGACGACTGTTTTTCGCACCGGTTGCCTCTTTGTTTCCGCAGCTCCGCTTCTCTGCTGACTCCACGCATGCTGAGACTGTGTCATTTTTCTTCCTCCTTCATCGTCCTGATTTTTTCCGCAATCCTCAGCTTGGCCGACCGAGACCGCCGGTTGCGACCGATTTCCGTATCCGTAGGTATGATCGGCTTTTTACCGATCTTTTTCAGTAGAGGCTGTCCATCTTTCGGAAGCTGTGGAATGCCTTGCGGTATTTCCGGCCATTCACTGTATTTTTTAATAAATTGTTTGCAAAGTCTGTCTTCCAGCGATTGAAAGGTAATGACGGCCATACGTCCGCCGACCGTCAGCATAACGAGCGACTGCTGCAGGGCATCGTCGAGACTGCCCAATTCATCGTTAACGGCAATGCGCAACGCCTGAAAAACCCTTCGGGCCGGGTGGCCGCCCTTTCGTCTTGCCGACGCTGGTATCGCTTCCCGAATCAGCTCGGCCAACTCGCCGGTTGTCCGGATCGGCTTCTTGTCCCGATACGATTCAATCCGCCGGGCAATCGATTTGGCAAAATGTTCTTCACCGTACATGAAAAAAATGTGAACCAGCTGCTCATAGGACCATTCATTGACAATTTGCTGCGCATCCAATACCTGATCTTGATCCATTCGCATGTCCAGCGGCCCGTCATGCTGATAGCTGAATCCTCGCTCCGGTCGATCGAACTGCGGCGACGACACGCCAAGGTCAAATAAAATGCCGTCGACGTGCGTTACTTCCCTGGCCGCCAGTTCCTTTTGCATGTTGCGAAAATTTGCTTTAATCAACCTCACGCGATTCCGGTAAGGCGCCAAACGCTCCGCCGCCGCATCAATCGCTTCCTGATCCCGATCGAAGGCGTACAACCGACCGGAACTCAGCCGCCGGACAATCTCGGCACTGTGGCCGCCGCCGCCAAGTGTGGCATCGACATAAATGCCGTCAGGCCGCACGTTCAGGCCGGCAACCGCTTCCTGTTTCAATACGGTAATATGATCGTACATCCAATCAGACTCCCTACCCTCTGCGTGTTTACGCCGAACGAATCGTCTCATGAATTCGGATCAAGCAGACTTTCGGCAATATCGGCAAACGAAGCTGTCGATTTCTCGAAATAATCGCCCCACGCCACCGCGTCCCAGACCTCGAGGCGCGTCGACACGCCGATCACGACGCAATCTTTTTTCAGTCCCGCATAATCCCGCAATCCACTTCCGATCGATACCCTGCCTTGCTTATCCAGCTCGCATACGCTGGCGCCGGAAAAAAAGAAGCGAGTAAAGGCCCGTGCATCTTTCTTGGTAAAAGGCAAGGCCTTTAGTTTCTCCTCGATTCGCTTCCATTCCGACATCGGATAGACAAACAGGCAACGATCCAGCCCTCGAGTCATGACAAATGATTCACCCAGCTCGTTTCTGAATTTTGCCGGAATGATGAGGCGCCCTTTCGTGTCTATGCTGTGATCGAATTCCCCCATAAACATCGACGAGCGCCTCCTTTAGGTCTTACTTTACCACAATCCCCCACTTTCCTCCACTTAAATTTCACAAATGAGCAATGGCAAACAATTCCTACCAGCATCATTCAAGATAGCGGCACGAACACCGTACATACGTTCTGCAAGCAGGCAATAAAAAAGACCGGATCGTTCTCCGATCTTCGTCTCCCAGTCAGCCGCCGTTTCCCGCCGACGGTATTTCCGCTCCGCCGCCCGCACCCGCATTGGCAGGGAGGTTTTTTCTTGCCTGATCAACCAGATTCAGCACGTGAAGCAGCGATTGATAGTTTTTCTGCAAATCCTCATAGCGACGTACCAGAAGCTGATAGTCCCGGTTGAGCCGCTGATGTTCCGCAAGCAAATGCCGCCATTCATCTGCCGCTCTCGTGTCCGGCAAAGCGGTTGTGCCGGTTTTCAGCTGATTCAAGATCAAAATCAATTGTTCGATGTCCGCCGGAGAGAGTGTCGCCGAGTGGTCCGCATTCGCCGGTCCGCTCCCTCTCTTGGCTTTTCTTTTTTCCTCTTTCTGCTGTTTTCGCAGCCTTTTTGCTTTTTGCAGCTCATCGGCGTACCGTTTCCGAACGGTCGAATTCCAGCGAAAGCCGCAGGCTGCGGGTGTACGCGATAATCGATTGCCGGCTTCCGCAAATCCGGCCAGCTGCGTGCTTCCCGTGCGGATCCGCTGCAGAACGATATCCGCCAGCTGATCGTCCTCATCGGCAGACCAGGCATCCTGTCTCATCGATGGCATAAACTCCCCCTCTTTCTTTTCGTGAATGGATCAGGCAACAAATCATGCCGCTCTCCCATCATCCTATGCAAATGATAGGATCGATAGAAGAAAGATTCCCGTTCCGCAAAAAAGGGGTTAAAAAAAGCGGGAAGCCTGTGCCTCCCGCCGCTTATGTCAGCTTATTTTCCTTCGTCTTTAACAAGAACCGTTTCACCTTTGTATGAGCCGCAATTCGGGCACACGCGATGAGAAAGCTTATACTCACCGCAATTATCGCACTTCACCATGCCCGGAACCGTCAATTTAAAATGTGTACGCCGCTTATTCTTCCGAGTCGTCGACGTTCTTCTTTTTGGTACCGCCACGGTTCACACCTCCTCACCCGTTTTATTCATCAAAAAATTCCTTTAATTTTTCCAATCTTGGATCAATCTGCTCCTCGGCCGTACGCTCTGTCATAAGCGTCCATCCGTCACCCGACATGTCGGCATGTTCTGCTTGTTTACTGACTACCCGGATCGGTTTTTCAACCAGTATGGCCTCCACCAGATAAGGAGTCAGGTCAATACATTCGCCGTCGACATGATGAACATCGTCTTCTTCCGGATGCGGATCGTTCGCCCCGTCAAGCAGAAATGTTTCTGAAGTACCGATATCGAAGGGATAATCGACATTTACCAACGTCACGGCGCAAGGAAGTACCATTGTCCCGCTAATCTGCAGATGAAACGTCAATGATCCCTTCGCAAATTCAACCACGCCTTTTACATCGACAGCCGATATCTTTCTGACTTCAGGATCCGATCGAAATAATTCCAGAGGCAACAAGACTTTTTCGTGAAAAGCAAATCCCTCTTGCTGATGTTGCAGCAATTCGGGGACCGACCATGATAAAGACATAGTGAACCACCTCTAGACAACAATGGATATTATAAGCTCTGCCCATGCGAATGTCAATCTGCCGCAATTGTCACTTTCAGCGTAGCATATTCAACTGTGGCCTGGCAATTTCTTAATCACGAAAAAATGTGATAAAATATCCGCAGCACACATGTCCGCCAGGACGGGAGGATTGCCCGATGCGCATCGCAGGTATTGTCACTGAATATAATCCGCTTCACAACGGACATTTATACCAGCTGGCGCAAATTCGCCAGCGGTTAAATCCGGACTTGATCGTTTCGGTGATGAGCGGCGATTTTACGCAGCGGGGTGAGCCGGCCATTGTTTCGAAATGGGACCGAGCGCGCCTCGCACTGGAGGCCGGCGTCGATCTCGTATTTGAATTGCCTTATGTATTCGCCGTCGGAAAAGCCGATACATTCGCCCGCGGTGCCGTGGCGCTGCTCGATCGCGTCGGCGCGACTCATCTTGTCTTCAGCAGCGAATGCGGACGGATCAAACCCTTTTTTCAAACTCTCGATCTGATCGCGCAGCATCGCTTACTGTACCAAGAAAAAATGACGGAAGCACTGAGCCGTGGGATCAACTATCCGAACGCCCATGCCGTCGCTTTCCGGACATTAGCCGCCTCTTCCACCGCCGACCTGGTCGATCTGTCGCTGCCGAACAACAGCCTGGGCTATCAGTATGTCCGCGCCATTCGTCACCGGGATAGCGACATGATTCCTTGCACGATGAGGCGCAAAGATGCCGCCCATAACGATACGGTATTTGCGGAAGGAAGCGAAATCGCCAGTGCATCAAGCATCCGACGCTGCCTGATGCGCCCGGACGGCGGTGTGGAAAAGATCGGCCGCGTGCTGCCGCCGTCAAGCCTGGCGGTGCTGCGCGCAGCCGAAGAACGGGGCGTATTGACCGATTGGGAAACATTTTTTCCATATCTCAAATACCGGTTGCTTTCAACGCCCCGAGCGGAACTTTCACAAGTCTATGAAGCCGAGGAGGGAATTGAAAACCGACTGCTGGCGAAAATCGCCCGGTCGGACAGCTTTCACAGCTTCATTTCGGCGGTTAAAACAAAGCGCTATACATGGGCCAGGCTGCAAAGGCTCTGCGTGCATATTTTAACCGCTACAAAAAAGGACGAGGCAAAGGTTATCGCTTTGACAGAAGAACCCGACTACTTGCGGCTGCTCGGTATGAGCCGCGCAGGCAGGCATTATCTCGCGCTTATCCGCAAGCGGCTTGACATCCCGCTGATCACCAAGATCCGGCGCCACAGGGAGACGATGCTTGAACTCGATAGCCGGGCAGGCATGATCTACGACTTTCTCTCCGGCAATGCACGTACCGGGCTCAACGAAATCGGTCACCCGCCCGTTCAGCTTGAAAACTAAAGATACAGCGTCCTTCGACTCGCATGCCTTATCAGGGCGATCGCTGGCCCATTCCGGTTCCGCTCACTGCCCGCGCTCTCTCATCCTTCAAGCGTTCAGTTTACGGTCCGCAACCGTTCATTTCCGTCTTGTTTTCCTCAATCAAAAGCAGTCGCGACCCAACGTTTTACCTTTTTAATAAATAATTTTTAGCATCGTCAAACGTACGAACCGGCACAATCTTCATATGCGAACCAATTGCTTCAGCCGTTTGCTTGGCGGTCTGATATTCCTGATCGGCCACAGGAGCGAAAAAGACATCGACATTGGATTGATCGGCACCGACAATCTTTTCGGCAATGCCGCCGATCGGGCCGACTGAGCCATCCGTTTCGATGGTGCCCGTACCGGCAATGATGCGCCCGCGGGCCAGATCGGTTGTCTTCAGCTGATCATATATATCCAGCGTCATCATCAGGCCGGCGGACGGCCCGCCAATATTCTTTATTGAAAACTTAACCGGCGGCTTAACACGCACTTGCAGCTGATCGCTCGAATAAACGCCGATCCCCTTCGCCGGGCCGGAAGTCGCCATCTGCTTTGGAAATGCAGCAACCGTGAGATGGACCTGCCGCGACTTTCCTCCCCGGACAATCGTTAAACCAAGCCGACTGCCGGTTTTATATTTGCCGATCAAATGATTCAATTGTGCGCTCGTGGTAATTTTCTGCGACTCGAGCCTGACGATCCGGTCGCCGGATTGCAAAATTTTGGCGCTCGGCATCGACGGCACGACTCCTAGCACCAACACGCCGCGCCGGATCATCTCCGGCCGTTTCCCCGCCGCTTTATAGGCAACATAAGCGGCGCTCTGCTGTGCCTGTTTCATGTAATTTTGCTGACGAAGATTGTAAGACTGATCGTTCTCCTCCGGTATTTTAACCGTATTTTCTCCGACTAGCGTCGTATATGGATTCCTGTCAAATTTCGCCCATAGATATTGATAAATATTTGCCTGCCCGAGATAGATATAAACTAGGCGATAGTCCCCGTGGACCTGACGGGTACCTTCGACCTTGACCATATTTGTCATTGAGCGGGCACTGCCCGGTGTTTGAACGAAATAGGGCAAGCGAATAAAATACAGAGCCGCCAGAACAATGGCGATCGCCAGAACGACTAATCTCCGAACCAGTTGTTTGCGACGTTGCACGTTTTTTCCTCCAAACCGGCCAGGTACATTCACTGTCTCAAGCTGGATGACCCGGTCTATATTGAAAAAGCGACCGTATATATAAGTAAAACAGGACAGGTCTCCTGCCGACATCAAGCGAAGGAGGGGCCGTTAGTGAAGTATTCTAAGGCAGTATCTTGCTTACTCGCCGCCGGATCGGTCGGGCTGGCGTTTTTAATGGTCCGTTATCCGGAAACCACGGTTGCCGCATCCATCGCCGGATTGAAAATCTGGTGGGAAAATGTTTTTCCCGCCCTTTTTCCATTTTTTGTACTTTCGGAACTGATGATCGGTTTCGGTGTGGTGACATTTGCCGGAGTACTCCTGGAACCCGTTATGCGTCCATTGTTTCGCCTTCCCGGAGTCGGCGGATTTGTGTTTATGATGGGCCTGGTGTCCGGGTTTCCTTCCGGCGCACGAATGACGACGAGACTTTATCAGGAAAAGAAGCTGTCAAAAACGGAGGCAGAACGGCTGGCGAGTTTTACCAATTTCAGCAATCCGCTCTTTCTCTTTAGCGTCACGGCCGTTCAGTTTTTCCATCAGGCTTCGCTTGGCATTATCTTTGCCTTGGCTCATTACCTTGGCAATATTGCTGTTGGACTTGTCATGCGTTTTATTCCCGGTGAGGATCGTACCATCCGCCAACACCGCTCAAGTTCATTGTTCGTCAAAGCGATCAATCGCATGCATGAAGAACGGATCGGCCAACGTATACCATTTGGTAAAATGCTCGGCGATGCCGTGGTTTCGTCAGTCCGGACGCTGCTGGCTATTGGCGGTTTCATCGCCTTTTTTTCGATGGTTTATCAGCTATCGGCAAAAATCGGCCTGATCCATCTGCTTGGCGGCGCCATGACCACGGTTTGCGACCTGTTCGGTTTTTCACGGAATCTCGGACCGGCATCCGTACCCGGGATCTTCGAACTGACCATCGGCGCAGACAAGATCGGCGAAACGGCGGCACCGCTCGGCGAACGTGTCATATTGGTCAGCGCACTGCTCGGTTTCTGCGGTTTGTCGATTCAGGCTCAGGCCGTCGGCATTCTTGCGCAAGCCGGCCTCAGCGTGCGCCCTTTTCTAATCGGGCGATTGATTCAGGCCGTCACTTCCGGTGCTGTCGCCTGGCTACTTTACCGATTGCTCAATCCGGTCGATCATCGAATAGGAGGAAGTATCACGGCTTTTGGGAGTGTGCCGGAGGCGGCCTCATCCGTGCTTGTCCACAGTGGATCGCTGATCACATTCACTGTTTTGTCTATTTTCATCATCCTGCTGATCCGCCGCTGCGCCGAGCGCCACCTATGAGCGGCTCTTTTCACCGGAAAACTTCAGTCGCAGCGCCGTTTCCGCCGGAAAAGGCACTAATTCGTGAACCGAGCCGCCGTACTTGGCGACTTCTTTGACCATACTGGAACTAAGGAAAGAGAAACGATTACTCGTTAACATAAAACAGGTTTCAATACCCGGATTCAGATTTTTGTTAATCGAGGCAATCTGCAATTCATACTCAAAATCGGAGATGGCCCGCAGACCGCGGAGAATGATTTTAACCCGTTTGCGGCGTGCAAAATCAACAAGCAAACCATCAAACGAATCAACGGTCACTCCGTTGAGCCCTTCCGTCGACTCTTCAAGCAGGCGGACACGTTCCTCCACGGAAAACAGCGGATCCTTACGTGAATTATTCAGCACCGCGACAATGATGTGATCGAACACCGTCAATCCACGTTTGATAATATCCAAATGGCCGTATGTAACCGGGTCGAAGCTGCCCGGATAAATAGCTGTTCTTTCACCTGTCTCTTATACACATCTCCGAGCCCACGAGACCCTAAGACATCTC
>UQRJ01000077.1 GCA_900543345.1 uncultured Sporolactobacillus sp.
AGATGTCTTAGGGTCTCGTGGGCTCGGAGATGTGTATAAGAGACAGGAATTTATCCAGTAGTATCTGGAGGAACGGAACCTGCATTTTATTGTGATATCTACAACAGAGAAAATGAAACAATTACTGTTGCAGGGAGTGGAGCTGGTGCCGGTTATGTTCAATATTGGAATGAGCCCATATTTGTTTGTGATGCTTTTTCAATAAAAGGAAAAGAAGATAATCTCACTAAGTATATTTACTATTGTTTGTCTAATATGCAGGATAAAATATTTGCCACTAAAACAGGTGGGGGGATACCACATGTTTATATATCAAGTATTGAAAATTTTGTTATCCCCATTCCCCCTATGCCTGTGCAGCAGGAAATTGTCCGTATTCTGGACAATTTCACAGAGCTTACAGCAGAGCTTACAGCAGAGCTTACAGCAAGGAGAAAGCAGTATGAGTATTATAGAAAAATATTGATTAAAAACTCTAACAATATTCGACAATATTCTTTGGGAGAACTTGCAACATTAAAAACGGGTAGCAAACCCAAAGATGTTTTTGAATTCCCCCATAAGTATGAATATATAAACGCAGGAACAACAAATTCTGGGTATACAGATAAAGCAAATTGTGATGGAGATACGGTTACAACTCCATCGCGAGGTCAAGGTGGAATAGGATTTGTTGGATACCAGTATGATCCATTTTGGCTCGGTCCTCTTTGCTATAGAATAAAAAGTCGTAACGATAAAATTGTAACTAATCGTTACTTGTTCTACTACTTGAGTTGTTTCAATGAAAAAATACTTGCTTATAAAAAAGAAGGAGGAACACCATCCGTCAATGCGTCTGATTTAGTGAATATTATTGTTGATGTTCCGCCGCTTACCGAGCAAAAACGCATCGTAGCTATCCTTGATCGCTTTGACGCCCTCTGTAACGACTTAACCAGCGGTATTCCTGCTGAAATCGAAGCACGGCAAAAGCAATATGAATATTACAGAGATAAACTGTTATCTTTCAAGGAGGTGAAGGCATGAGTATATACAATATCGTTGCAAGTACTGACGAAGCAACGGTTGTTGCTGAATATGCAGCTGAATACAATGTCCGTCCTGAAAAGTATCAGAGTGAGGCAGAACTTGAGCGGGAGTTTATCAGGCAACTAACTTCACAAGGATATGAATATATTTCAGTACACAATGAAGCTTCATTGATAGAAAATCTCCGAAAACAACTTGAACTGCTTAATGATTTTTCATTTACTGATAGCGAATGGGATAGGTTTTTCACAGAGTGTATAGCAAATACTAACGAGGGAATTGTTGAAAAGACCAGAAAAATTCAAGATGACCATATCCAGATTCTAAAACGTGAAGATGGAACAACAAAGAACATATACCTTTTGGATAAAAAGAATATTCATAACAATCGCCTGCAGGTTATTAATCAATACGAAGAAGCAGGTGGCAAGCATGAAACCCGATATGATGTGACTATACTTGTCAACGGACTTCCCCTTGTTCATGTAGAGTTAAAGCGTCGTGGTGTTGCTATCCGTGAAGCCTTCAACCAGATAAAAAGATACCAGCGTGACAGCTTTTGGGCGGCTTCTGGTTTATTTGAGTATGTACAAATATTCGTAATCTCCAATGGAACCCATACAAAGTATTATAGTAACACCACAAGAAATGCTCATATCAAGGAGCAAAGCAGCAGTGAACGTCGAAGAAGCAAAAAAACAAGCAACAGCTTTGAATTTACCAGCTTTTGGGCAGATGCAAATAACAAAATTATTCCTGACCTTGTGGACTTTACTAAAACATTTTTTGCCAAGCATACCCTCTTAAATATACTAACAAAATATTGTATCTTTACATCTGAAGATTTGCTCCTTGTAATGCGTCCTTATCAAATAGCTGCTGCAGAACGTATATTATCACGTATTGTAGTATCAACCAACTACAAGAAGATGGGCACAACTGCAGCTGGAGGATATATTTGGCATACAACAGGCTCTGGTAAGACATTGACCAGTTTTAAGACAGCCCAATTAGCTTCTGCCTTGCCTTACATAGACAAGGTACTGTTTGTTGTTGACCGTAAAGACCTAGACTATCAGACTATGAAGGAATATGACCGTTTTGAAAAGGGAGCAGCTAACGGTAATACGTCCACAAGAGTTCTTCAAAGACAATTGGAAGACAGGGACGAAAAAGGAAATCCTCATGAATACAAAATCATTGTAACCACTATTCAGAAGCTGGATATATTTATACGTAAAAACAAACAGCATGATATTTATAAGAAACACGTGGTACTGATTTTTGATGAGTGCCACCGTTCCCAATTTGGTGAAATGCATCAAGCTATCACGAAGAGTTTTAAGAACTACCATATCTTCGGCTTTACGGGAACCCCGATTTTTGCTGCCAATGCTAGTTCAGGAGGTAACCCACTGCTTCGCACAACCGAGCAGGCTTTTGGAGAAAAACTGCATACTTATACCATTGTGGATGCCATCAATGATGGGAATGTTCTGCCTTTTAGAATAGATTTTATCAATACCATTAAGATGCCTGATTACGTTAATGATAAAAAAGTCTATAGCATAGATAGAGAAAAAGCCTTAGCAGATCCACAGCGAATCAGTGAAATTGTTTCTTACGTTCTTGAACACTTTGATCAGAAGACAAAGCGCAATAGTTATTACACATTCTCTGCGAAATGGGAAGAAGCAGATAAGCACAACCCTAAAAAGATGATAGAAAAGCGTGAAACAAGGCGAGTTGCCGGTTTCAACTCCATATTTGCTGCTGCATCCATCCCAATGGCAATCAGATACTATAATGAGTTTAAGAAGCAGATAGCTGAAAAGAACCGTAACCTTACCATTGCAACTATTTTCAGTTTTAGTGCAAATGAAGAAGAGCCAGATGGACTGCTTCCTGAAGAGGATTTTAATATGGAAAACCTTGACCAAAGCTCCAGGGATTTTCTTGATGCGGCTATCCGAGATTACAATTCCACATTTAGCACAAATTACGATACATCCTCGGATAAGTTCCAGAATTATTATAAAGACCTCTCTCTTCGTGTAAAGAATCGGGAGATTGATATATTGATTGTTGTCAATATGTTCCTGACAGGCTTTGATGCAACAACCCTGAATACGCTATGGGTAGATAAAAACCTGAGACAGCATGGATTGATTCAGGCTTTTTCAAGAACTAACCGCATCCTAAACAGCGTTAAGACCTATGGTAATATCGTTTGCTTTAGAGATTTGAAAGAAGAAACAGACAAAGCTATTGCACTATTCGGCAATAAGGATGCAGGCGGTATTGTACTGTTAAAAACATACGAAGAATACTATAACGGCTATGATGATAAAGGTGAATATAAGCCGGGCTATGCAGAACTGATTGCAACTCTTACAACACAGTATCCCCTTGGCCAACCTATTCTCGGAGAAGAAGCTGAAAAAGACTTTATACGGCTATATGGAGCAATACTTCGACTCAGAAATATTCTAACTTCCTTCGATGACTTTGAAGGAAACGAGATTTTATCTGAAAGGGATTTTCAGGACTATCAGAGCATTTATATTGACCTGTATCAGGAATATAGAAAAGGTGCTGATGGTGATAAGGAGACTATTAATGATGACATAGTTTTCGAGATTGAACTGGTCAAACAGATAGAGGTAAATATTGACTACATCCTTATGCTTGTAGCCAAATATCAAAAATCCAACTGTAAGGATAAAACCATTCTTACGACCATTGATAAGGCTATCAATTCGAGTATTGAACTTCGAAGTAAGAAAGAACTTATCGAGCGTTTTATTGAGCAAGTCAATGTATCGACCAAAGTGGATGAGGATTGGCGTAAATTCCTCCATGAGCGTAAGGAAGCGGATATTACAGCAATTATAGAAGAAGAAAGATTAAAGCCTGAAGAAACCCGCCGATTCATCGACAATGCTTTCCGAGACGGAATGCTTAAAACAACCGGTACAGATATTGATAAAATCATGCCACCTGTATCCCGCTTTGGCGGAGGCAGGGCTGCGAAAAAGCAAGGAATTATTGAAAAACTGATGTATTTCTTTGAGAAGTATTTAGGGTTGGTGTAGCAAATAATCAATACAGCAGATTAAATAAATTGATAGGTTACTATAGAATAAATATTGTGAGGTGAAATGATTGCATAAAAAGCAAAAATCTCCATTTGAGCTATTAAGAAATAAGGCTATTCTAGCTATTTTAGACGGTGATTCTCAATTTGGAGAAATAGATGATGTAGAGATTTCAATGCCTTATTTAAGTGGCCCGACTATAGTAGAAATTTCCCAATTATTTGGACTGTCTGAAACATACGGATGGAATGGAGGAGCATTAAGTAGATGGAATTACTTAGATAACCTTCTTAAGCATGGAATTGAGACTAACCGAATTAATGATATTCTTTCCTATCTATTTTCAAAACAGCAATTTACAGATAAACTTAAAAGGAAAACACCAGATCAGATTGAAGAGATCTATAATTATATCGTTAAGACAGTAATAGAACAGATTAATGGAATACTTTATTTTGGTGGCAATAAACTTACTATCATCAATCAAAGATTTCATATTATTCCAATAAATTCTACGATTAAAGTAACTACTCCTCAAGTAAAAAACATTGATCGAGAATACATTAAAGATATTTCTGAGAGGGCAATGCTTGATGTGGTAAATGGAAGTTATGACAGTGCAATCACTAAATCTAGAACATTATTAGAAGAAGTATTTTGTTATGTTATCGAAAACAAGAATGAAACGCCAACAGACAGTGGAGACATAGGTAGGCTTTATAAGCAAGTAAAAGGGTTATACAATATGCACACAGATAAAAACCTTGATAGACGAATCAATACACTACTTTCAGGTTTGGAAAAAATCGTTTCATCTATTGCTGAGATGAGAAACAATAATAGTGATGCGCATGGTGTTGGAAGTCAAAGAATTAGTATATCTGAGCATCATGCTAGACTTCTTGTAAATTCTGCAATGACTATGGCTGAATTTATACTTTCAGTGGGAAATAATACAAAATAATAAAGAGACCAGCCACATCAAGCCATTAAGTTTAAATGTGACTGGTCTTTTACTTTTGCCCCGCTTGAAGCTGTTCATTTAAGTTTTTCTTCAATCCCTAAGTGAACGCTTCTTTTAGGCGCTTTTTTTCGTATTAAGTAATTTTCGCTGGACGTTCCTGAAAAATGTGTTAAAGTCTATGTTGTGCCTGTCGCTCTACGGATGGGCGGATGACTAAAGAGGCGATGCCGTTAGTGATTTTCTACCTAAACGAAACGACCAATCATTCGCTGAATCAGAGTTGTAAAAAGCGGAGCGGCATTGGACCGCCGTGCCTTTGAATAGATGAAGTAAGCCAATTTCATATTCAAAGGAAACGGAGGATTCGATGCAATCATGGTCGATGAACAAACAAAAAAGTTACGTGGGTACCAGGCGGCGCTGATGGCGTTCACCGTCGTACTCGGTTTTGGCGATGTCGTTAATAATTATGAAGGACAGGGGCTCGGCGTGGTCACCAGCTGGATCATCATGATCGGACTGTATATGCTGCCGTATTCGCTGATGGTCGGCCAGCTGGGTTCGACGTTTAAGCAAGACAGCGGCGGATTAAGCTCCTGGGTCAGGGAAACTTGCGGCACCGGCTTCGGCTATATGGCCGCCTGGACGTACTGGGTGGCCAACATACCGTATTTGGCGGAGGTGCCGCAGCAGACGGTCATCTCGATCGGCTGGGCAGTCAACGGCAACAACAGCCTGACGTCCGGCCCGTATGCCGCGGTAGTCGTTCAGCTATTGAGTATTGCCCTTTTTCTAGTTTTTCAATGGGTTGCTTCGCGCGGCTTGAACTATATCAAGTTGATCGGCACCGTCGGCGGTGTCGCTATGTTTGCCATTTCCATGCTGTTTATTTTATTATCGATGGTTGTGCTCTGCCTGCCGGGAACAAAAATGGCAACGCCGAATCTATCGATCGGTTCATTCATTCCGCACTTTAATTTTGCCTATCTGACAACGATCGCCCTGCTGATCTTTTCGTTGGATGGCTGCGAGATCGTTTCGCCATACGTGACGAAAATGAAAAATCCGTCGCGTGAGTTTCCGCGGGCAATGATCATGCTGGCGATTATGGTCGGCGTGACTGCGCTGCTTGGCTCATTTTCACTGGGCATTTTCTTCGACTCGAATCATATTCCACGTGATTTGCGGATGAACGGCGAATATTACGCCTTTCAGCTGATCGGTCGCTATTTCCATGTCGGTAATTTGTTGCTTTACGCCTATTCGATTGCCAATGTACTGGCGCAGCTTTCGGTGCTGGTCGTGCTGATCGACGCCAACATTCGCATTCTGGTTGCCGATACCGACAGTCGCTACATTCCGAAGGGCTTGTTGAAATTCAATGACCGCGGTACACCGGTGAACGGTTATATCCTGACGACCATTCTGGTCAGTCTGATCAATGTGCTGCCGATTTTCGGCATCGCCGATATGAACGACGTGTATAATTGGCTGCTGAATCTGAACGCGATCGTGCAGCCGCTGACCTGTATTTGGATTTTCTACGCTTTCATGCGCATTCGGCGCAAAGGCAGTCATTATACAGCAGATTACGTATTTATTAAAAATGGCTTTCTCGCCCGGGCGATCGGTGCCTGGCTGATTTTTGCGACCGTGGTCGCTTGCCTGTTCAGCTTGTTCCCGCCGGTAGCGGTTTACACGCCGACGTGGTGGTATGAACTCATTTTGAATGTGCTGTCGCCGCTTTTTCTGATCGGACTCGGATTCATCATGCCGGCGGTAGCCCGCTCGCAGCGCAAAACCGCCGAATAAACGAGAGAGCGGGGACCGCTTAAACGGTTTCTGCTTTTGCGGATGATGCCCAAACGCTAAAAAGTTGCACGAAGCTATAATAAGTGTTTTAATTAAAATGTGAATTTATAAGCAAAGGAGTTTTGATGCGATGGCCAAGAAATCAAAAGTGGTTAAAGAACGCAAACGCGAGGCAATGGTTGCCAAGTACGCCGATTTGCGCCGGAAGCTAAAGGCCGAAGGAAACATGGAAGCTGTCCGCAAATTGCCGCGTGATTCGTCGCCGACGCGGCTGCACAATCGCTGCGAATTGACCGGTCGACCGCACGGCTATATGCGGAAATTCCACATGTCGCGTATCGCTTTCCGGGAATACGCCCATAAAGGACAGGTTCCCGGCGTTCGCAAGGCCAGCTGGTAATTTGCAAGGGCCGCAGAACCTGTTTGTTGCGGTCTTTTTTTAACCTTTGGATAGCGAAATACCTAAACGAATTGAGCGAATTCAATTATTCGTCAAGGATTTGCAAAGGGGGGACGAAACCGCTGAACGGTTTTGTCCCCCCCTTTTTTTGCATTCGCAACGCTCAAAGTATTGGCGAGAGCAGGCGAGAAACGGATTCCTTGAATTGGATTAATGCCGATCGCCGGCGGTAGGCTTCCAGTGTTAACTCGCGCGACAGCCGGATGTCCCGTTTGAAAATATCGGCCAGCTGCCGAGCAGTCGCTTGATGATAAATAAACGCGTTGATTTCAAAATTCAGGCCCAGGCTGCGAAAATCGAGATTCGACGTGCCGACGGTCGCCAGCCGTTCGTCAACAATCATCGACTTGGCGTGCAAGAACCCGTTTTGATAAAGATAGACGCGGGCGCCTGCCTCGAGCAGATCGCCGATATTGGAGTACGTTGCCCAGTAGACAAACGGATGATCCGGTTTATTGGGGATCATAATCCGCACGTCGACATGGCAGAGGGAGGCAATCGAAATGGCATTTAACAGGCTTTCGTCGGGAATCAGATAGGGCGTCTGGATATAAACGGTTTCTTTAGCAGAAAGAATCATTTTAATAAAAGCGTTTTTGATCTGTTCCCACTTATTATCCGGACCGCTGGAGACGATCTGAATCCCGACTTCGCCGTAATGAGCCTCGCGATCGAGGAGGTAATAATCTTGGAAAGGAACCTGCTCGCCGGATGCTTGGTTCCAATCGAGTAAGAAACGCGACTGAATACTGTTGACCGCCTCGCCGACCATACGCAGATGCGTGTCGCGCCAATAACCGAACTTCGTGCTTAGGCCGAGGTATTCGTCGCCGACATTGAAACCGCCGATATAACCGACCTTGCCGTCGATCACAACTAGTTTGCGGTGATTGCGGTAGTTAATGCGCAAGTTCAGCAGCGGCAGACGGCCGGGGAAGAAGGTATGAAACTTCCCACCCGCGTTGGTCAGGCGCCGAATCAGCTTTTTCGATAACCGGCGGGAGCCTTCGTCGTCGACCAGCAGGCGGACGACGACGCCTTGTCTAGCCTTCTCCGCCATGACATCGATGAGTTCGTTGCCGAGAAAGTCGCTTCTGAATATATAATATTCGACGTGGACATGACGCTTGGCGGCGCGAATATCTTCAATCAGCTGCCTGAATTTCCGCTCGCCGTCTGTATAGATGGTGACCCGGTTATTGAACGTCAGCGGTGCCTCGTCATTATTGAGATTCATGTAGATCAGGCCTTGATAGTCTTTCAGCTCCGGATCGGAGAAGGGGGGATCCTCACGGATAATGGCGCGCATCTGACGGTCGACCATTTCTTTCGTCCGTTTGTGTACGACATGATCCCATTTAAAAATCTTTCGGCGACTCAGGTTTTGTCCGAAAACAAGATAGAGGAGAAAGCCGATCACCGGCAGAAAATTCAAGACGACAAGCCAGGCCCATGTCGAACTAATGCTTTTTCGCTCAAGAAAAACGACGGTTGCGCCAAGAAATACATTTAAGATAATAATGATAACGAGTAATATTGAAATCAGACTCATGATTCACGTTCCTTTCCAGCGGCCAACCCATTTATAATGAAAATTATACGCCAAAAAAGAACAGAGCGTACCAGAAGACGTTTTTCGGGACGAGCGCCGGCGAAATTGCGTATGCTATAATAAAAAGCAGGAAATAACGGAATGTGTAGAGATGTGGCGACAGGAAGGGTGTGCATACCGGCTGTGCTAAAAAAACATACAAGACTGATTTTCTGGACGATCGAATTATTGGCGCTTGCTCTGCTCTTTTTTGTGCTGACCAAAATTTCTTTCATCTTTGTTCCGGTCGGGACATTGATCACGACACTTTTTTTCCCTGTACTGGTGGCCGGATTTTTATACTTCCTACTCAGTCCGTTTGTCGATCTGCTGCAGAATTTACGCGTTCCCAAAGTACTGAGCATTCTGCTGATTTATGTTCTGCTTGTCGGCTTGATTATTTTACTGATTGCGTCGGTCGGGCCGCCGCTCGGCCGTGAAATACGCTCGCTGTTCGATCAACTTCCCGGCTATATCGACAGCTGGCGACAGGGAATTGAACAGCTGGCCGACACACGCGGATTTAAGTGGCTGATTCATCAAAACTACTATTCGATCGATAACATTCAGAAAACGTTGCTGGAGATGATAAAAAAATACGCCGATCATGCCAGCAGCGGTGTATCGACCTTCTTTAATGTGATTGTCAATGTGACGCTGACCGTCGTGACGGTGCCGTTTATTCTTTTCTTTATGTTAAAAGACGGCGTGAAGCTTCCGGATGCGGTGGCTCGCTTTTTTCCTCACCAGTATCACAGCGAGGTCCGTAACATTCTGCTCGATCTGAGCAGTACGCTGTCATCCTATATTCACGGCCTGATCATCGTCGCTTCATTCGACGGAATCACGTCGAGTATCGGCTTTTCAGTCATCGGCCTGCATTATAGCTTGCTTCTCGGCCTATTTGTCGGCGTCACGAACATTATTCCCTATATGGGACCGATTCTCGGTGCAGTGCCGGCGATCATTGTCGGATTAATGGATTCGCCGACCAAAGCGTTACTGGCCTTGGCGGTCATTGTCGTTGTTCAGCAACTCGACGGCCATCTGATTTCGCCGCTGGTGATGGGGAAAAGGCTGAATATCCATCCGCTGACGATTATTTTTCTGCTACTTGTTTCCGGTAAATGGATCGGGCCGATCGGCATGCTGCTGGCGGTGCCGACGTACGCGATGATTAAAACCATTGCGCTGCACGTGGTCCGGCTGTTCCGTTTGCGAAGAAAGAGCTATGACGACGAAAAAACGATCAAGGATTGAGCAAGGCTGTCTCCGATTTAACACTTTGCTCGGCAAGAGCGACGAATTGTTGGACAGCCGGATTCTCATTCGTTTTTAACCAGGCCATTGATAAAACGGCATGCAGCGGATATTCTGCGATTTCCCGGTAGACGACGTCCAGATTGAACAATTTTTCCGCCGTGGCCGGAACGACGCCGATGCCGATCCCGGCGGAAACGAGGCCGACGACCATCTGGTACTCGGTCGTTTCCTGAATGATTTTCGGCGAGAAATCGGTATGCTGAAATAGTGAAAGAAATTCGTCGTAGAGTCCCGGCCAGATGTCTCGTGAAACGACGATAAACGACATATTGCGAAGATCCTCGATCGGGATCTTCTTTTTCTTTGCCAACGGATGGTGCTTTGGCAGCGATAAGGCCTGTCTCTTATACACATCTGACGCTG
>UQRJ01000078.1 GCA_900543345.1 uncultured Sporolactobacillus sp.
ATGTCTTAGGGTCTCGTGGGCTCGGAGATGTGTATAAGAGACAGATATAAACATCCGAGAAAACGACTGTCGCTGAAAAAAGGGAACAAATATCCAAGGACTTGAAAGAGGTACAAAAATGGAAAAGCAATCCGTCTATGGATTGACACTTAGTGAATTGAAAAATTGGATGGTAGCGCATGGAGAAAAAGAATTTCGTGCAAGCCAACTCTGGGACTGGTTGTATGTCAAACGGGTCTCAACCTTTGATGCGATGAGCAATCTCTCGAAACGGACCATTTCGCGGCTCGCAGCTGAAATGACGATGGAATTGCCCAAACTGGAAATTGCGCAACGGGCGCAAGACGGTACGAGAAAATACCTGCTCCGCCTTGCCGACGGAAACCTGATTGAGACCGTACTGATGAGACATGACTATGGATTGTCGGTCTGCGTGACCACGCAAGTCGGCTGCAACATCGGCTGTAGTTTCTGCGCCAGTGGCCTATTGCGGAAAAGCCGCGACCTGACAAGCGGCGAGATGACCGGTCAGCTGCTTGTCATCCAAAAAAAGTTGGATGATGAAGGACGCGGTCAGCGCATCGGGCATGTCGTTGTCATGGGCATCGGCGAACCGTTCGATAACTTTGATCGTGTCGTCCGTTTTTTACAGATCATTAACGATCGCCAAGGACTGGCGATCGGTGCGCGCCATATCACGGTGTCGACGAGCGGCCTCGTACCGAGAATTTATCAATTTGCCGATATCGACTGGCAGGTTAATCTGGCGATTTCGCTGCATGCGCCGACGAACGAGCTGCGCAGCCGGATCATGAAAATCAATCGAGCTTATCCGCTTGAAAAACTAATGGCAGCCGTCGACTACTATCTGAAAAAAACCAACCGGCGTATTACCTTTGAGTACATTATGCTTAGCGGTGTTAACGATCATAAAGAAGAAGCTGTCAAGCTGGCGCGTCTGCTTGAAGATAAACGACATCTGGCGTATGTGAATCTGATTCCTTACAATCCGGTAGCCGAGCATGCGCAGTACCGGCGCAGCGACAAGAAATCGGTCGAAATCTTCTATGAGACGCTGAAAGGCCGCGGCATTAATGCCGTTCGCCGCAAAGAATTCGGCACCGATATCGATGCTGCTTGCGGTCAGCTGCGCAGCCGGCAGATCAGCCGGCGACGTTGAGAACGCATTTTCTCTTTTTTGCTGTTCCCTTATAAAAGGAACAGTTTTTTGATGCTCCGAATCTTTACCTTTTTGATTGGCGCTCGATAAATAAAGCGCTGTTAAACGGGGCTGCTTTTTTCGCTGCAGACGCTCGTTTGCCGCCGGCGATCCGTGAGCCTCCTCGCTGCGGGGGGCTTCCCTGGCTCGCCTTTCCCGCCGGGTCCCACGTCTTCCGCTCCAAGTAGTGGCGTAATAAAAATAACATTATTTTAAACAGAGCCCTAAATAAAAAAGGACGGAGTTTCTTTCGCAGAAACTTCCGTCCCCTTTTTTCACCTATTCGGGTCAGGATTCATAGTTCACATTATTCAGATGCGGCGTGTCATGCGTCATGCCTACGGGCTGAAGGCTGTCGTCCGGAATGTTGAGAATAAAATTAACGATATTCTCGGGAATCTGCGGATCCATGTACGCTTGCTGCGATTTCTTAATTTCTTTGAGCATGGCGACGTTATTGTCGAGCAGTTCGTTAATCGTCGGGACGAGGTCGCTCATCGAATCGCAGGTGATCGCCAGATGGTACTTCTCGGCGAATTTCGGATTACCGGCTTCCTGTCCGGGCAGCGCACCGGTGATGACGATCGGTGTGTTGCACGAAACGGCTTCCATCATGACATTCGGACTGCTGCGGATGAAGGCGATGTCGGAGCTGGCAATCAGATCCTGAATGTTTTTCGTAAATCCGTAGATTTTTACTTTGTCACCGTATTTTTTACCTAACGTTTTTTTTAGATGTGCCTGTAATTTTTCGTTTCTTCCGGCTACAATGGTAATATTAAAGCCGAAATTCTCGATCAGCTTCTTGGCCATTTTCCCCATGTGGCCGACGCCCTCGCCGCCGCTCATGATCAGACAGCTTAGCGGCTTGCCCGATGTATAATGTTCGGGCTTTTCGGCCGGATGTCTGTAAAAGCGGGAGCGGACGGGAAAACCGAGTACTTTAATCTTATCGGCCGGGACGCCGAATTCGATGCATTTTTCCTTGGCTTCGACTGTTGGGCTGATAATGTAATCAGCGCGCGGATCCGCCCAGAACGGCGTGATACTGATCAGGTCGGCAATCAGTGTCACGAAAGGAATCTGGATATTGTTTTTTTCCAGAATATTGAGGATCGATCCATTAAAGTTCGGATGAACGGTCAGAATGAGATCCGGTTTCACTTTGTCGAGCAAGGCAAGGAAGCGCGCGCGAATCTTCAGTTCAATTAAATGATTGACAAAAGACGCTTTGACGGAAGTGTAATCCCAGATGATTTTCCACAAATGTTCCGATTTTCTTGTAATCGGGCCATACATCTTACCCACCTTAAGCAACGTACTTCCGCCGAGTGAAAAGCCGTCGACAACATGAATCTTGACATCCGGAACAATATCGAACTTTTCGCTCAGCGCTTCCGTTATGCTTTTATGACCGTGGCCGGTGTAATTAGATGATATGATGAGAATGTTTTTAATCATCGAAGATATCCTTTCTCTAACCATTGGACTTGCTCGCTAGATGAACAGTCTCTTCTGTCTAACCTACATTGTATGATAAACTGGGACAAGAAACAATTTATTTTTTTGTAAACCTATTGGCTGAAGCTGGGAATTTCCCTGTTTCCGGCAACCTGATACGTTAAGGAGATACATTTTCATGCAATTTCGTAAAGCAAAAACGATTTATGCCATTTCGGTCTATGTCAGCCTGGCGGCGTTCGACAACATCGTGATCGGCCTGTTTCCGCCGCTTTTTGCCAACATCGCTAGGGACATGGGCGTCGCGATATCGTCGATGGGCGTGATATCGGCGGTCAATATTCTTGCCACTTCGTTTTCCTCGCTGTTCTGGGGCTACTTATCGGGCAAATATCACCGGAAACGACTGATTATCGTCGGTACGCTGATCTGGGTAGCAGGTGTCTATCTGACCTCGCTGAGCGGATCTTTTCTGCAGCTGCTCATTTATCAGATCGTGACCGGCATCGGACTGGGCTGTGTCGCTTCGATCGGATTCAGCGCACTGACCGATTATGTTCCCTACCGCTCGCGAGGCATGATCCTCAGCCTGTGGGGCATGTCGCAAGGTCTCGGCGGGATCGCCGGCGCATTGATCGCCTCGATCGTTTCCACACTGTCGGATTGGCGGTTGCCGTTTGAGCTGCTCGGCATTATCGGCATGATCCTTGTCGTCTTTTACTTTTTTGTCGAAGAGCCGACCTTCGGCAATGCCGAGCCGGAACTGCGCCGATTGATCGAGGTCGGCGGCAATTATGCCTACCGGATCCACATCGGTCAGGTGAAACAGATGATCGCCAAACGCAGTAATCTGCTCCTTTTTTTACAGGGCTTTTTCATGAACATTGCCACCGGCAGTCTGATCTGGTTACCGACGTTGTATACCTCGAAGATTGAAGCGCTGGGATACGGAACGAAAACGTCGATGATCGTCGCGGCAATGCTGTTCGCTATCTTTCAGATCGGCGGCACGACCTCCTCGGTATTCGGCCATATCGGCGACGTGTTGCAAGAGCGCAGTTACAAGGCACGCGCCTTGATCACGGCGGCGTTTGTTTTTGTGACCATGCCCTTGTATATTTTATTATTTATTTTTCCAGTCGATCAATTATCACTGCCGCGGACAACAAATTCGCTTGAATTGCTGCTTGCCCTGCTCGGCCAGTTCATCGTCAATCCGTGGATGCTTACCCTATTCTTTATTTCGCTGTTTGCTTCGGCGGCTCAGTCGGCCAACACACCGAATTGGCTGGCGCTGATCACCGACGTGAATCTGCCCGAACATCGGGGGTCGGTATTCAGTATTGCCAATTTGGCAAACAGTCTCGGCCGAACCGTCGGCAACCTCGGTATTGGCGTGGTACTTGCTATCGCTTCGTTGTATTTGCGTTCTCCCGCCGATTATGTGCTGACGATGAGCCTGCTGCAACTGCCCCTTATTCCCTCGGCACTCTGTTATTATATCATGGCCAAGTACAATGTCCGCGACATCCGTTCCGTCAAACGAACGCTGAGCCGGCGCGGTAAGATTGTCTGAGGCCCAAAAAGCAACAAGGCCGCTACAGTCCGATGGACTGCGGCGGCTTTTTAACGGGAAGCACATCGGCCGGTGCGGGTCAGCCGACGCGCGACTGCGATCCAGCGGCAAACAGGCGGACAATCTCGACGATAGTTTGAGCCGCTTTGACCATGTTGTCGACAGAAATATATTCGTAGCGGCCATGAAAGTTTTCGCCGCCGGTAAACAGGTTCGGTGTCGGCAGGCCCATGTAAGAGATCTGAGCGCCGTCGGTTCCGCCGCGAATCGGCAGGACGATCGGCTTGATGCCAAGGTTTTCCATGGCCCGATAGGCGAGATCGAACACTTCCCTGTGCGCTTCGATTTTTTCCCGCATGTTATAGTACTGGTCTTTCATTTCCAAGATGACGCTGCCGGGGCCGTAGATCCGCTCGATCCGCTGGGTTTGCCTGCGGATAAAATCTTTTTTCGCCGCAAACAGTGTGCGGTCGAAGTCGCGGATGATGTAAATGAGTTTCGTTTCCTCGACATTGCCGGCAAAAGAAAGCAGATGATAAAACCCCTCGTAGTCTTCAGTCAGCTCCGGCACCTCGTCGGCGGGAATCTGATTTTGAAAATCGACAGCCATTTTAATTGAATTCAGCATTTTCCCCTTTGCCGAACCCGGATGGACATTGCGGCCTTTGAACGTTAGCTTGGCTTCGGCGGCGTTGAAATTTTCATACTCCAAGCCGCCGAGCGCGCCGCCGTCAACTGTGTAGGCCAGATCGGCACCGAATGCTTTCACATTAAAACGATGCGGGCCGCGGCCGATTTCCTCGTCGGGTGTGAAAGCGACGCGGACTTTGCCGTGCTTGATTTCCGGATGATGAAGCAGATAGTCCATTGCCGTCATGATTTCCGAAATGCCGGACTTATCGTCGGCGCCCAGCAATGTTGTTCCATCGGTCGTGATCAGCGTGTGACCGACATACTGCTTCAGTTCGGGAAACGTGTTCGGACTTAGCACAATATTATTTTCTTTGTTCAGAATAATGTCTTCACCGTCGTAATGATCGACGATCTGCGGATTAACACCCTCGCCCGTCATTTCGGTTGCCGTGTCCAGATGCGACATGAAGCCGACGGTCTGCACGGATCCGTCGGTATTGGCGGGCAGTGTAGCCATGACGTAACCGTTCTTATCGATTGTCGCATCGGACATGCCGATCCCGTTCAATTCATCGACCAGCCGGCGGCCGAGTGTCAACTGACCGGGCGTCGATGGGCAATCCGGATTGTTATCGTCGGATTGGGTGTTAACCCTCACGTACGAAGTAAAGCGTTTGATGATGTCCTCTTTCAACAATTTCAGCTCCTTTAGTCTGTCTCCTTTTATCTTACCACGAGCAGCCGCAGCGCACAGTTGTATGGTGTATGCGTTCGGCTTTTTTATACGTCCCATTGTCAATACGCCCGATAAATTAATCTATCGGCTTCTCGAATTTGCGGCGCACACTCTCCTATGGTGCCGTCCCTGCCGCCTGCGCGCTGGGACAAATCAAAAATTCGGCGGCTCGGTGTCGCGGCGGATGCCCAGTGCATATAACAATTATAAAGCCCGGGGGCGATCGGGCGCAGGAAGGAGGTCTCCGACGGATGCAGACACTGAGAGTAGTGAATTGCAGCAAATATTATAAGAAAAACGGTAGTGCTTTTTGTGCATTGCAGGAGACGGACCTGACCGTCGCCGGCGGACGGTTTATCAGCATCATCGGCCCCAGCGGCTGCGGCAAGTCCACGCTTTTTAACATTATCGCCGGATTGACACAGCCTTCGACCGGCCGGGTGTTGCTCGCGGGCAAGGACATCACCGGAGAAAGCGGACACGTCGGTTATATGCTGCAGAAGGATCTGCTGCTGCCGTGGCGAACGATTCTCGACAATGTCATTATCGGGCTCGAAATTCATGGGATAACGAAAAAGGAAGCGCGGCGGCGGGCGCTGCCGATGCTGCGCAAGTACGGACTGGGTGGATTTGAATATGACCATCCCGATGCCCTCTCCGGCGGAATGCGCCAGCGGGCGGGACTGATCCGGACATTGCTGAACGATCGCAATATCATTCTCCTTGACGAGCCATTCGGCGCGCTTGACGCGCAAACGCGATTGCGGATGCAGAATTGGTTGCTTGAGATCTGGAATGATTTCCGCAAGACGGTACTGTTTGTGACTCACGATATCGATGAGGCGATCTATTTATCGGACGAAATCATCGTACTGACATCGCGCCCGGGGCGAATCAAGGCGCGCATCGAGGTTGGATTGCCACGGCCGCGCAATCAGCGGACCTTGCTGGCAGATCGTTTTCTGACACTGAAACGCGAACTACTTCTGATGCTGCGCGCAGGCGACGGTGCACCTTCGAGTTAAATCGTGCGGAATTGAGGTGAGAAAATGGAGGAAGAAAAAAAGAACCGGTTACGGATTGAGGATCCCGATGCCCGGCGCCGGACACTGCGGCGCGCGGCGCTGACCGGGCAAATTCTGGTGGCGGTGCTTGGTATTGTGCTGTGGGAAGGATTGACGCGCATCGGCTGGATAGATAGCTATTACTGGAGCAGTCCGCTGACAATTATTCGCACCGGTTGGAAGGCGGCGACCGTAGGCACACTGCTTCCCGATCTGGCTTATACGTCGGGCGCGACGATCATCGGCTTCGTACTCGGCACTACCTGCGGCTCGGTACTCGGCCTCTCTTTCTGGTGGTCGCGCTTGTATGAGCGGATCGCCGAACCGTATCTGGTGGCGCTCAACGCCGTGCCGAAACTGGCACTGGCACCGGTGTTGGTGATCATGTTCGGCATCGGATTTGCTTCGAAGGTAACGCTGGCATTTTTGATGACAGTCATTGTCGCGGCGATCGCCGCGTCCGGCGGGGTACGGAGCGTCGATCGCGATTTGGAGAAAATGCTCGTTTCGCTCGGTGCCCGCCGGCGCGATGTCTTTTACAAAATTGTCGTGCCATCTTCGATTCCATGGATTGTCGGTATTTTTAAAATAAATATCTCTCTTGCCCTGGCCGGAACCATTGTCGGCGAATTCATCAGCTCGCGTCAAGGCGTTGGACGGATGATTTTGTATGCTGGCCAGATTCTCGATATCGATCTTGTCTGGGTGGGCGTCGTCGTGCTGTCGCTGCTCTCGATTGTCATGTATCTCGGTACGGCGGCTATTGAGCGACTGATGATGAAAAGCCGGCTGCCCAAATCATGAAACGGAGGTTTACATCGATGAACAAATGGAAAGGGCTGCTTGCCTTGCTGCTGACGGTCGCGCTTGTGCTCAGTGGCTGTGCGGCGGGTGGCGGCAAAGCGAAAAAAATTGTCATTGCCGAACCGGTACACCTGATCGCTTATCTGCCGCTCTATGTAGCGATCGATAAAGGCTTTTTTAAAGAAGAAGGGATCGACGTTAAAGTCGTGACGGCGACCGGCGGTGCACACGTGACTTCGGTTGTCGGCGGCGACGCCTGGGGCGTCATCGGCGGCCCGGATTCGACGCAAATCGCTAACAAGGATAACAGCAAAGACCCGATCGTCTCAGTTGTCAACGTCGTCAACCGCGCCAATGTTTACTTAATGGCCGACCGCAAACTGAAACTGAAAGGGAAAGGCGACAAGGCCCTAGCGGCGTTTCTGAAAGGCAAGACGATCGCTGCCGGACGTTATGGCGGCAGCCCGAATCTGCTCACTCGTTGGCTTTTGCTGAAAGTCGGGCTTGATCCTGAAAAGGACGTGAAACTGGATGAACCGGCGGACGCAGCGGCGGTGGTCTCACTGGTGGCCCAGGGAAAGGCGGATATGGCTAACGGCGCGGAACCGCAGATTGACGAAGGAATCAAGAAGGGCGCCTGGAGCGAACCGTTCTATGGTTTTCCGAGTCTGGGCGATTACGCTTACTCGGTGATCAGCACCAAACGTTCGACGATTAAAAACGATCCGCAAACCGTGCAGAAGGTCGTTAATGCGATGCTAAAGGGATTGAAGGTTGTCAATGACGATAAAAAAACGGCTTTCGCCGTGCTGAAGAAAGAATTCCCGACCGCCTCGGAGGAAAGTTTGCAGGCATCGCTGGATCGCGCTTATAAAGATCGGCTCTGGAGCAAAGACGGGTATATTACGCGTGCATCGGTTGCCAAACCGCTGGACGTCGTCGAAAAGACCGGTGTCTACACGAAAGGCTACAACTACGATACCCTTGTCGACATGTCGTTTGTGAAAAAGGCACAGAAAAAATAAAACGGTTGATACAGCATCGGCTGTCTCGTTGGGGGCGGCCCTTTTTTAGTGCCGATTATTTGTTGCCCATTCGATAAACTTGATGCTCAGCCATTCAGTCGGCGTTTTTGCTCGATTCGCTTAGTCGCTTGCGGGGCTGATTTCCGCGCCCGAATCCAATTTCCAGTGCCTGGATTTCGTTACTTCGATCTTTTCAGTCGCCATCGCCGAAAAATATTTTTGCCCGACGGACATTCAAGCGCTGTCGTTTGCTATATTATTGATAGTGGCTTTTCCAAGCTGCGCGGAAGGGGCATGGTAGAACTGATCGAAATAGCGAAAAGACTATTTTGGGCCGCAATTACGGCGGCTATTGCCGCCGCGCGCGGAAAGCACGCGGTACTGTGGTTTATTCTCGGCTTCGCCTTTGAGTGGCTGGCACCGATAGCCGTGCTGCTCTTGCCGGGCGGACGCCGCCGGCCGTTTACCGGCACGCGACGCCCGGATCCGTCGGTACGATGGAGAAAAAGGATAAACGTTCATTGTCCGCATTGCGGCGCACAGGTTGAAATTGACGATATACCCGGGAGATGGAGATGTCCGTCGTGCGGCCACCTCTTTGTCTATCAAGGACGGGAAACCGAATCCGAAGCAGAGGAGCCACTGGTTCCGCAAGTCTCGCTCATGATTAGAATGTATGCCAAATTGGCAAAGTGTGACGGAGTGGTTACGAAAGATGAAGTTCGTCAGGTCGATTTAATCGTTCGTCAGGCCGTGCGTCCGACGAAAAGCCAGCGGCATCGGATCATGGATCTCTTCAATGAAGCACGCTACTCCGATGAACAATTTGAAGATCTGGCCCGGCAATTGCGCTTACTGACGGCGGGCGATCGTGAGTTTCTCAAAAATACACTGATGACTCTGTTCATGGTAGCCGGCGCCGACGGTGTACTCCATCCCCAACAAGAATCGTTGGTTCGCCGAGCTGCGGAGATTTTCGGCCTTTCCGATATCTATGAACAAATGCGCGCTGCGTTCACAGGCACGGACGGTTCTGCCGACACTCAGGCGGAGCCGGATCTTGACGCATGCTACCGATTGCTGGGGTGCGGGCCCGATGATTCCGATGAGCGTATCAAACAGCAGTATCGACGGAAAATCAAACAAAATCATCCGGATCGGTTAATTGCCAGCGGGGCCGGCGAGGAGGCAATCCGAGCGGCCAATGCGAAAATTGCCGCGATTAAACAAGCGTACGAACAGATCATGACCGCCCGCTCCTGAATGCAGCGTTTTTTAGCTATTTTTCGTAAAGAAGGCATCAATAATGAGTCGAAAAGTGAAATGGCTCTAACAAGACGGACCACTCAAATCGATGACCGTCTGTCTAATGCTGCGTCCTATTTACAGAAAATTATAAAGAAAAAATGAAAATAGCTATTTACAACCCAGCCGAATTCTGGTAATATCAATGTCAATCACAAAAGTTAATTTTTTCAGGGAAGTGAGAATAATGGAGCGAGTCAATAATAACATACGAGTGAACGGCTTGGTTCGAATTATTTTGCGCTTGCGCACTTGAAGGACTGAAACAACACCATTTAAACGAAATGGCATTGTTTGAGTCCGACTTATCGTCTTTAGAGGATAGGCGCTCAGGCAATCCGAAGAATCAGCGCCTATCCGGTCGAAACGGATAGGTTTTTTTAGTGCTTTCCGGGCGCAGCTGCCAGAGACAGAATCAGGCTGCGAAAATTTAGAGAATTTCAAATGATTAAGGAGCGAAACAGGATGAAGAATGAAAAAAGGACGACCGACAAACGAATGCCGGCGGAAAAAACGAAATCGGAAAGGCCGGCGGGGAAACGAAATTTTAAGGCTTATTTTATGGATCGAATGTACGCCGTCTCCGGAGGAATCGCCTATGCGATTCTGGTGACATTAGGTGTCGGGCTCTTATTCGAGACGCTGGCGAAATTCACCGGCTTCGCGCCGTTTGAAACCATCGGCGGTGCGGCGAAAGTGCTCTTGGCACCCGCCCTCGGAGCCGGCGTTGCTTATGCGCTGAAAAGTAATACACTGACGCTTTTTTCAGCTGTCTCTTATACACATCTCCGAGCCCACGAGACCCTAAGACATCTCG
>UQRJ01000079.1 GCA_900543345.1 uncultured Sporolactobacillus sp.
CTACACAAGGCTATTCGTCGGCAGCGTCAGATGTGTATAAGAGACAGCATTACTACAGAAACGGATGATTGCCAAATCGTCAGGCTTCACTTAATCTCAAACCCAATCCCCTTTAAATTTTTCCTAATTTCCGCTTCCAGCTTGTGTGACTGGTCGAACAATTCGCCGAGTTCGCTCGTCAGTTTGTTCATTTTTTCGTCAAACGGGATGCCGTCGTCTTTTTCTTCCTCAATGCCGACGTAGCGGCCGGGAGTAAGAATGTAATCGTTCACTTTGACTTCATCCAACGTGGCGGATTTGCAAAAGCCTTTGACATCTTGATACTTACCGCCACGGTTACGCCACTCGTGATAGGTGCCAGCGATCTTATCGATGTCCGCCTGGCTGAGCTGACGGTGACGGCGGTCGACCATCTCGCCGAGACGGCGGGCATCGAGAAAGAGCAGTTCGTTATGGCGATCACGGTGCCAGGCGTCGCCTTTTTTATTCCGATTCAAGATCCATAGTGAAACCGGGATGCTGACGGAATAAAACAATTTGTCCGGCATGGCGACAATGGCATCGACGAGGCCGGCTTCGAGAATCTGTTTACGGATCTCGCCTTCGTTCGACGTGTTTGTGCTAAGCGAGCCGTTGGCTAAGACGACGCCGGCCGCTCCGCGCGGCGCCAAATGGTAAATAATATGCTCAAGCCAAGCATAGTTGGCATTGCCGGCCGGCGGGATGCCGTATTGCCAGCGCGCGTCGTCTTTGAGCGCATCGCCGCCCCAATCACTGATGTTGAACGGCGGATTAGCGAGGATGAAGTCGGCGCGTAAATTTTTGTGCAGATCGTTATGGAACGAATCGTCCTGATGCGGGCCGATGTCGCCGGAAAGACCGCGAATCGCTAAGTTCATTCGGCAGATTTTCCATGTTGTCGCGTTGAGTTCCTGGCCGTAAATCGCCAGATCGGCCAGCCGGCCGCGGTGTTCGGCGACGAACTTACTACTTTGAACGAACATCCCGCCTGAGCCGCAACACGGATCATAGACGCGGCCACGATATGGCTCAATCATCGCGACGAGTGTTTTAACGACGCTCGTCGGCGTATAAAATTCACCGCCGCCTTTACCTTCCGCCTCGGCGAATTTGCCGAGAAAATATTCGTAGACGCGACCAAGCAAATCTTTTTCTTCATTATCGTATAACTTAATCGTCGAGATCAGATCGACAAGTTCGCCGAGCCGGCGTTTGTCAATCTCCGGCCGGGCGTAGCGTTTTTCCAGCACATTTTTCAACGCTTTATTTTCTTTTTCGATACTGATCATTGCGTCGTCGATAATCTGGCCGATCTTTTCGCTCTTGGCACGGTCGCGGATGTACTCCCAACGCGCATCTTTCGGCACCCAAAAAATGTTTTCCGCCGTGTATTCGTCGCGTTCTTCTTCAAAACCGAGTCCTTCGTCGACGAGCGCCCGATGTTTCCGTTCGAACTTATCGGAGATGTATTTCAGAAAAATCAGTCCGAGCACGACATGTTTATATTCGCTCGCGTCCATGCTGCCGCGCAATTTGTCGGCGGCTTTCCACAGTGTTTCCTCAAAACCAATATTCGCCGTTGTTTCCGCCATGCTGATCGCTCCTCAATAATTGTAATCGTCCAGCACTTCAAAGAGTGCCGCCTCAAATTCTTCCTGCTCGGCGCCGGTGGTGATGTCGCCGGGCAGCACGTCCAAATAATGGGCCAGCGCCTGGATCGTTTTATGCAGCAGCGGTTCCGATCCGGCCCTCTCTAACAGTTCCAGCAAAATACGATACGTGTCCATGTACGGATAATTGTCGATCATATCCAGCGTTCGCCGAAAGCGTTTGACCAGTTCCGCTTTTTCAATTCGTCGCTCGATCCGGTTCATTTCTGCTTTATCGTAGATCGGTTTGGCTTCGAGCCGTTCAGCGCCCGGGGCCAGTACGTTTTCACGACGCTCGATGACCGGCTGCAATTCCGCTTTTAATTTTTCCTTTTGTATCTCTAGGCGATCGATCTCACTAAGCGGTTTAGAAAAATAGGAACGATCGATGTGAAATAGTTTTTCCAGCGTTGGCAAGTATTTTTTAGGAATCTTCTGTTTCCCTTTCAGCCACATGTTGATATTTTGCTTTTTAATTCCGAGCTTTTCAGCCAGCTCCAACTGCTGCATATGATATAATCCGAGCACATATTCCAAGCCTATCAACCCATCACCACCCGTATGGGCATGAAACATTGTCTCGGTCAATAAAATCGTACCGTAAAATATTGACTGAGTCAATATTTTCTGCTATTTTAATTATGTTGGCTGTTGCGGTACCGCAAAACGATGCGAACATCACGACTCACTTTGCGCAAAGCGAGTAGAATGCTTTTGTCTCTATTATCGTCAAAATTTCACTAAGAAACAACCGGCGGCAAACGCCCGGAGGAGGAACGTTAGAATGGAATTGACCATTGTGCCGAGTCCTTTATACGATAACAAATCGAGGCTATGTGAACGCGGTAAAACAAATTTACTGGCAACTATTCACCACACGCAGTCGGAAATTGATCGACTGAAGCCGTCAAAGCTGGCATTGGATCAAGCAAAGCAATTGATTTTGACGCAGCAACTGCTAGGAATCGAAACGGCGCTCGAACTGGCGGGATTTTCGTTGATCTACCGATAAATAAACAAGGGCGATGGATCTGGTTGGCTCCGCTCCCGTTTTTTTGTCAGCCTCAAGACGTAGGCATGTTACATCCGACCTAGTTCAGCATTTGAATAAATTCGAAATAATGGCAATTATCCAGCAGAAAGCGGTACATTGATACGTCACAAAAATAGCAATGAATGCGTTTAAAACAGGGGGAAAAGTCATGAAAAGAACAGCCGAATTCACACTTGGATTAATCGGCGGAATTTTGGGCATTATTTTCGGCTTTGTGGCGCTCACGGTCGGCGGCGTAGGGTCGGCATTTAATGCCGGCGGTGCCGGAGAAGTGATTGGCCTTGCGTGGGCCGCCATTCTTCTGTCCGCTGCGGCAATCGTCGGTGCGGCCATTGTGCACCGTCATCCGAAGTTCGCGGGTACGCTACTTACAGGCTCAGCGATCGGCGGCGTCATTTCGATCAGCATGTTTTACATCGTTCCGTTTATTCTGCTGATCATCGCCGGATTAATGGCTCTGCTGCGCGGCAATGATAAAGCATTTGTTTTTAAAAAATGGTGGTTTTATGCGACTTTTGTCGTCATGTTTGCTCTTGTTCTCGGACTGCATCATGCGGGGGATACAGCGGAGCCGGCAGCCGCCGGTGATTCTGCGAAGGCGACCGTGGCCACTGCCGATAACCAGCAATCCGGCGATAACATCAATAAGATTTCCAACGTCCATTTCAGTGATACTTCCGGCAAGCAGACAACCCAAATAGATCAAGCTTACATTAAAGACATTTCCGCCATGAACGCGACCGATGAAAATTTTAAAACGATCACATACGCATTGATTATTCATCTGACCATAAAAAATGATGCCCCGAACGAACTCAGCACCTTTCCCGATCAAGGTCATATTGTTTTGCCGAACGGTCGGCAAATAACGGGGACTGCCGCCGATGATAACTTAAAAGGTGCATGGGACAGCAGTGACGATATCGCCAGCGGTGCACATAAAAGCGGCAACATCTACTTTCCACTCACGAAAAGCCAAGCGAAAAGCATTAAAAATGCCCGCTATAAATTTGAAGTCATTTGCGGCGATGATAATTTGACGGATAAAAATTACGATGTTGCCTTGAAGTTCAAATAGATCGCGGCGTGCTCATCGTTCACCACCGTGCACACCATGCCGGAAGCGCGCCCACAGTGCATATCATCCCTCACCGGCCGGCGTTTCGATCCGTCGGCCACTGCCGGATTGGATCGTTTCGTAATGACCATGCTCCCGGCGCGACCGGCCTTCGTTTTGGCAATCTTAACCGCAATTTTTGCTGTAACACCAAAATAGATTAATACAATGTTTCCGAGCGAACGCTCGGCTTTTTTATTGCTCCGACGGCGGCATTGATTCTAAAAGTACGGTGTTCGGTTTAAATGGGTTGCATTGCCCTTTCCAAAGTCCGGCATCCGACATGTCTGCTTTGTAGTCCGCTTCTTCCACTAAAGTCCGGTGTTTCTCGTAAACGCAGCGTTATCTCATCAACGCTGGCGCTGTGCCATCGGTCTATTGATCCGTTATTTAAGGCAAAAGAAAAAGGACGGGAAACCCCGTCCTTCGTGCGGCAATGCAATCGTTATTTTTTTGTATCCAAATAGGCGACATGCGTCTGCAGGTATTCTTCCAGCCCGTGTTTACCGTCGGCGCCGCCGATGCCGGATTTCTTCCAGCCGGCGTGGAAGCCTTGCAACGCTTCGAAATGCTCACGATTGACGTAAGTTTCACCAAACTCCAAGTTGGCAATGGCGTAAAAGGTATTGTCTAAGTTGGTCGTAAAGATCGACGAGGTCAGACCGAATTCGGAATCGTTGGCCAGCTCGACGGCTTCTTCCAACGTCGAGAAGTCGGCAATCGGGATGACCGGGCCGAAGGTTTCTTCGTGCATGATATCCATCTCATTGGTGACGTGGGTCAGGACGGTCGGTTTGTAGAAATAACCCCTGTCGAAGGCTCGCTCGCCGCCGGTCGCCACCGTTGCGCCTTGCTTGACGGCACGCGCGACTTTCTCGCTCACCGCTTCCAGTGCCCCTTTTTCGATCAGCGGGCCCATATCGAGATCGGCTTGCTCGGCCGGATTGCCGTATTTCACGCCTTTCATGGCGGCAGTCAGTTTTTCGGTAAACGTCTTGGCGACGCCTTTCTGAACATAGACACGTTCGGCGCAGTTGCATACCTGCCCGGTATTGATCACGCGCGAAGCAACGATCGCTTTGACGGCCAGATCAAGATCGGCATCGTCCATGACGATCACCGGTGCTTTGCCGCCGAGCTCCAGCGAGACTTTGGTAATGTTTTTCGCCGCCGTTTCCATGATCTTCTGTCCGGCCGGCACACTGCCGGTCAGACTGATGATGCCGACTTTCGGATTGGCAGCTAAGGCCTGACCAACGACGGATCCCTTACCGGGGACCATGTTGAACACGCCGGCCGGCAATCCACTTGCTTTCACGATTTCCGCAAACACATAGGCGTTGATCGGCGTCTGCTGGCTCGGCTTGACGACAATCGTGTTGCCGGTCACCAGGGCCGGGCTGACTTTACGGGCAATCAGAAAAAAGGGGAAATTCCATGGCAGAATCCCGCCGGCGACGCCGATCGGCTGCTTGAACAACAGAATGTTTTCATGTGGTCGATCGCTCTGGATAATTTCCCCTTCGTAGCGGCGAGCCCATTCAGCATTATAGTCGAAATAATCGGCGGTCGATTCAACTTCCGATTTGGCCAGCGCCTGCGTTTTGCCCCCTTCTTTAACGATGACCGCCGTCAGTTCGTCCGCACGCTTGCGGATGCCGGCGGCGATTTTGTGCAGATACTTACCGCGCTGAACGGCAGGGATCTTTTTCCACGTCTTCTGCGCTTCAAAGGCTGCATCTACCGCTTTATTCGTATCTTCGGCGCTGCTACTGGGAATCTGAGCGATGACCGCTTCGGTCGACGGATTGACAACATCGATCCAATCGTTGCCGCTGCTTTCGACAAATTCACCGTTAATGAACGAAGATAGTTTTTTTACCATCGATTTTTTTGGCCTCCTCGATATTTTCGTGAAAATAAACATGGTTTTGTTTTTGATTGAGTGTGTTTTTTCCATATTATTTGATCAATCAACATCACTACTTTACCATACTGCGGATTCGGAACTCAACGATACCGCCTGACAAGCATTCCGATAATCGTGAACAGACCCGCAAGGCGGAACGAGCAGCCTATGTCCGTCAAAGGAGTTGCCGATGCTCTGAGTCTGTCTGCTTTTTCTTTCGTTATTATGGCCGACAAGGGCCGCTTCCTTGCGTCGCCGGAGACGATCTCGCTAATTTTCGCTAATTTGAAACTCGTTCGCTGCATGCGTTCGATCCGGACGATCCGGACCGTCGCCCTGCTCCATAGGCAGCGAGCGAAATCGCGATTGAAAGGCAGAAGCGATTTTTTTGCATCAACAGCGATGGCTGAAAAAGAGTGAATGGATGCGAGCATTCGTGAAAACCGCAGAAACTGCCGAGACGGACGAAAGGCAAGCTGCTTAAACGAGTCCGGCGGAGGGCCGATGAATAAGTGAGTGAATCGCTTGACAACCAATAAGGATATGGGGGCCGATGCTAATCAGCCGAGCAGAATCACCGTCGCTTTCCACGGTACCGGGAGCTTCTACTCCGTTGTCAAGTTGCTTTGTGTGCTCATCACGTTCGCGAATTATTTGTGTACCGGGAGCTTCTACTCCGTTGTCAAGAGGGTGCAGAAAATCGGTGCGTTTTTTTTAGCAAATATAGCGTATTTATGACAATCGTCCATATATACGTACTCGTCCTTCACAAAGGCACAATATGTAGATATAATGAGTGAAGTAGAACAAGAGAGAGGAATGACGGTCATGGAGACGCTGACAAAAGATCCGATCATGCAGATGGTACAGGACACAATGGATCTGAAAAATATTGAAAATGAAAACGCCAATCTAGCCGAGCAGGTGTTTTCCGCCCGTAACGTCCGGGTGGCCAATTATGTGACGAAAAAATATGCGCTGGAGCATCTGCTCTCCGCGGACGTCCGGCAGGCGTTTGCCGACAACTGGATTTATATACATGATTTCAATGCTTATGCTTCGGGCAATCACAATTGTTTGACACTCGATTTAGCAGAGGTGCTCAAGGGCGGCTTTAAAACGAACAATGCCGATATTCGCGAACCGAATTCCATATCCAGCGCCATGCAGCTGACGGCGGTGATCATGCAATGTCAGAGTAATCTGCAGTTCGGCGGGATTGCCGTCGGTACGCTCGATATCGACCTGGCGCCATACGTCGATAAGTCGTTCGGCAAACATTATCGCACCGGACTGAACTATTTGTACAACGTGACAAAAGGCGGCGACAGTGAACGCTTCCTAGCGGCAAAAGATGATTACCCGCTTGATCACCCGTACCGGCGTGCGCTCTTTTACGCATGGGACAAAACCGTCGAAGAGGCGCATCAAGGTGCCGAAGCATTGATCCACAACTTGAATAGTCTGCAGTCACGGGCGGCCGATCAACTGCCGTTTACTTCGATTAATTACGGAACCGATACGTCGCCGGAAGGACGGCTGGTGACCAGAAGCGTGCTCGACGCAACGATTGAGGGCGTCGGGGCGCACCATTTAACACCGATTTTCCCTGTTCAGGTTTTTCAGTATTATAAGGGAATCAACGACCGCCCGGGCACGCCGAACTACGATTTGTTCAAGCTGGCGTTGAAGTGTTCGTCCCGGCGGATGTTCCCGAACTATGCCAATTGCACGGCAAGCTATTTCCCAAAACCGACTTGCAAGCAGGAGATTTTTAACACCATGGGCTGCCGGACGCAAGTGGCAAAAGATCGGTTCGGCATCAAGGGCAATCAGGGCCGCGGCAATATCTCACCGACGACGATCAATTTGGCGAAAATCGGCATTGAGTACGGCACTTGCCTCGGTAAACGCAGCGAACCGGATATTAAGGGGTTCTGGAACAAGCTGGACCGCGTGCTGAATCTGACTGCCGAAGCATTGGTCGAACGTTTCGAGTATCAAGGACGTCAGCCGGCGAAATCAGCACCTTTTATGTACGAAAATCAACTGATGAAGGGGAAAAAGCTGCAACCGGACGAGCCGGTGCGCGAGGTGCTGAAGCACGGCACCCTGGCAATCGGCCTGCTGGGCTTGTCCAACTGCATGACGGCGATGTTCGGCAAGCATCAGTTTGAAGATGACGATGTCTGGAATTTTGCCTATGCCGTGTACAAGCACGTCGAGGCGTTCAAAAACGAAGCAGCGGAAAAATACGACTTGAATTTTTCCGTCTATTCAACACCGGCGGAGAATTGCTGCTACTCGATCAATAAACGGCTCGTTAAAGAATACGGTGAAATTAAAGGCGTGACCGATCGCGGTTATCTAACCAATTCGTTCCACTGCCCGGTCTGGTATCCGATCTCCGCCGAGGATAAGATCCGCAAGGAAGCGCCGTTCCACGAGATTTCCCGCGGCGGCGCGATTACCTACGTCGAAGTCGACTCCTCGACGCAACACAACCTGCCGGCGATGGAGCAGCTTGTCAATGAAGCGATGGACGCCGATATTTCTTACTTTGCGATGAATGTGCAGATCGATACGTGCCGCCACTGTCATTATCAGGGAATCATCGATCATGAGTGCCCGAAATGCGGCAGCAACGACATCGAACGGCTGCGGCGGATTACCGGTTATTTAACCGGCAGCGTCGAGCATATGAACGCCGGCAAACAGCGGGAAGTCGCCGACCGCGTCAAACACACCGGCGCCGGCCACGTCCTCTTCGACTGGAGAGACTGACCATGGCGCAACTCGTCCAACAGGTCAAACCGCTGCGCATCCTGCAGGTCTACCGCGATTCGGTTGCCGACGGTCTCGGCTTACGCACGGTCATTTTCTTCGCCGGCTGTGGACAGGATCCGAAATGCCCGCTCTGCCAGAATCCGGAGTCGTGGGCGGCTTCCTCCGGCAAAGTCATGACAATGCAGCGGTTGATCGAATTGGCGACACAGACCAAAAACAACGAAATTACCTTCTCCGGCGGCGATCCGCTTACGTTTCAATTTGAGAATGCGCTTACGGCGGCGCGGATCTTAAAAACGCAACACGGAAAGAACATCTGGCTCTACACCGGCTATCGCTGGGAATTCGTCAGAGATTCGCCGGTGCTGTCCCAGATTCTCGCGTATATCGATGTGCTGGTCGACGGACGTTTTGTGAACAAGCTGCGCGATCTATCGTTAAAATTCCGCGGCTCGTCCAATCAGCGGATCATCGATGTACCGCGCAGTCTGAAAGCAGGGCGCGTCGTCGATATGACTGGACAAATTGAATAGACAAGATTCAAAATAGGCGGTGGAACAATGGTTCCGCCGCCTATTAACGGTTAACGTCGAGTATTCTTATCCAAAAAGGCCGGTTACTTAAAAAAAGCCGCCTTCGGCCATGTCCTGCCATTGATCTTCACGAATGATAATGGTTTCTTCATGCACAAAGACAGCCCGACGCAGCTCATCCGAATTCCAGTCAATGTCATATTTTTTAAATGGATCGTTAATAACGATCTTCTGCGCTTCCGCGTCGCTTGTGCCGACGAACAGGATCAGCCGCGAGTTGCCGCGAATACCGCCGCCGGTGAAGACGACGTCTTGCAGATCTTTGCGTTTGGCCGGCCCGTCAATAAAATCGCTGCGTGTCGCAATGATTTCGATCGGCGTGTGATAACCGGTCAACGGATCGAGCGTAAAAATCATTGGGTAATAATGACGGTTGCCTTTTTCATCAAAATAGGCAATATGTCCAAGCACGCCGGCATCGCCGTTTTTCAGCGGGAAAACGCCGTTCGCGCCGCCCCATTCACCTTCGGCAAAGTGACCTTCCAGCAGCGGAGCATTCTCAATTTTTTCGATACTCAATTCACTTAAATCGCACAGGAGAAAAAAGCCGATTTTTCCTCTTCCCCCTTTCAACCCTTGCGGACGGGTCAGGACAAGAATCAGTCCGTTTGGCATTTGCCCAAGTCGTAAATCTTTCATTCCGATCGGCCCGGCAAAAAAAGGCTCGAGATTTTTAACCGACGTCCCCCGATACAGGACCGTCCGCCAGCATAAATGACCGGAACCGTCATCCTGGACCGCTACACCGCCGAAAACGAGCAGACCGTCGATTCGGGTCACAAACGGATCCTGAAGCGGAAAGGTCGGCATATCCTTCATCATTGTCCAAATGCCGTGTTTTTTTTCAAAAAAAGCGGTCATCGATTTTTCACTGTCACGTTTTTCCACACGACCGGCAATGATGTGTTTCGATTCATCCTTGAACGGAGCGGTGATATTATATACATCCCGGTCGCCGACTCCGGCAAATCTCAGCTTCTTGACATGATAGATCGGTTCGTGTCTCCGATGATATTCGGCAAGTAATGTTCTACAATCTGCGGCGCGACGCATGGACAAGTCCTCCCATTTTTCGATTGAACGTTGATGGCACTCCCCGCTAAGACGGAACGAAGCAGCAAGGCAGTTGCGGAGAAATCGCTTTCCACCCCCTCTTTTCGTTGTATAATGAGGCAATCGGTCTGTCAACCATTAACTTTTAAAAAAAATGCTTCCGCCACGATTTATTTTTTCCGCAAAAAGTTTAGCAAAATTTATTGACAATTTCCATCTAACCTGTTTAAACTTAAAATAATCATTTTCGAAGGGAACGTTTTGCGATGAATCGTTGGCAAATGGCACACGCTTACTATTACGGCCTGTCTCTTATACACATCTCCGAGCCCACGAGACCCTAAGACATCTCG
>UQRJ01000080.1 GCA_900543345.1 uncultured Sporolactobacillus sp.
CGAGATGTCTTAGGGTCTCGTGGGCTCGGAGATGTGTATAAGAGACAGGGCGATGTATTGGACTCAAGCTGCGCGACATCAGTAAAGTGCCAGGCTGCCGGTCCGGCGAAAATGGATAGCCGGATAGATCCGCCGAGACATTTTTCCACTTTTATATGAATATGGCTATCGGACCAATCTTTTTTACCGAAAAAGTTCGGCCGATTTCTTATATTAAAAGCAAAATCTCTCCTATTTCCCGACACCGGATGAAATCATACCAGCATAAAAAAAGCCCCTGTAAAATCGGTTTGTCAGAATCGGATAGATAAGTCATTTCATCCGATTTCAACAGGAACCGCCCGGGGGATTCATTATTTGGCCGTATGATCTTGCGATGCAATCTTTTTTTCTTTTTCTTTCTTCAGACATTCCGGACAAAGGCCGTAAATTTCAAGTCGATGATGATCGACCTTAAATCCTGTCACCTGTGCCGCCGCGTCTTCAACTTCATCTAAGCCAGGATAAAAAAAGTCGACAATTTTTCCGCATTCGGTACAAATGACATGATAATGCTGTTTAGTTGAAAAATCAAAGCGGCTTGAGGAATCGCCGTATGTCAACTCCTGAACCAGACCCGTTTTTTTAAATACCCGCAGGTTATTGTAGACAGTGGCGACACTCATATTTGGAAAGTTTTTTTCGAGTGCTTTATATATCTCATCTGCCGTCGGATGCGAACCGGTTACCACTAAATATTCAAGAATAGCATGCCTTTGCGGTGTAATCCGCACACCGGACTTTTTCAGCAGCGCAATTGCTTTATCTACTTTCACCGTATTTGTGTCCACCGCTACACACCTCTCTTTTAGACGGGCATCAATAAAAACAATTATCATTATTATATGACAATTGTTACAATCCTATTTTTAGTTTACCTTCTTTATACCCGTCCTGTCAACGGTTGTCACTTATCTCCCGTGTATTATGCTTTAAATGAGTCCGCCCTATGCATCTGCGCTTCGGGAGGCGCAAATTGGCGACCGTATCAGGCTAAATGTTCTTTAACATAACGATAAACTTCATCGACATGACCGCTGACTTTCACTTTGGTCCATGAGTTAGCGATGACACCTTTTTTATCGACAAGGTAGGTCGTTCGGATCATGCCCATATATTCGCGGCCGAAATTCTTTTTCTTCTGCCAAGTACCGTATTGACCGGATACCTCATGATTCGGATCGGAAAGCAGCGTAAACGGGAGATGATGCTTTTCAATAAATTTCCGGTGTTTCTCAACCGAGTCGGGGCTGATGCCGATGACGACCGTGTCTACCTTCGCGAATCGTTCGTTCTGATCGCGAAAATCGCATGCCTCGTTAGTACAGCCCGGCGTCATGTCTCGCGGATAAAAATAAAGTACAACATTTTTCCCATGAAAATCGGAAAGAGTCACTTTCTCCCCTTCCATCGATTCAAGTGTAAAATCCGGAGCAGCTACTCCTGCTTCAAGCATGGTTCAAGTCTCCTTTTATGATTTGCGATTCGTATCCTCAGCCGATGCGGATCGCGATTTTGCCAAATTGTTCACCTTTTTGCAAGCGGTCGAGTGCTGCGCGCGTTTGCGTCAGATCGTACACGCGATCAACGACGGGATGGATGCAGTACTTTGCAAAAAAGTCCAGCATCCACTGGAATTCTTCGATACTGCCCATGGTCGAACCACGCAGATTCCACTGGTTATAGAAAAATTGGCGTAGATCCATTTTTACTTCATCACCCGCAGAGGCCCCGAACGCAACGATGGTTCCGCCGGGCTTTAATAGCTCAAGTGAACGGTTAAACGTAGCGGCACCGACACTCTCAACAACCAAGTCGACTTTCCCCCCATCGAGCGCATGCGGCCAATCCGTATCATTGGCAAGCACGATATCGGCACCGAGCTCTTGAGCCCGCTTTCTCTTTTCCGCACTCCGCGACGAAACAATCACCTTTGCTCCGGCCGCTTTTGCCATTTGCAGCATATATGTAGCGACGCCGCTGCCGATTCCGGGGATAAAGACACTCTGTCCGCTGATCAGCCCGCCTCTGGTGAAGAGCGCGCGATAACCGGTCAGCGCGGAAAGTGACAGTACGCCTGCTTCCTCCCATGACAAATAAGTCGGCTTGACTGCGACCTGATTTTCAGAGAGCACGATCGCCTCTGCCAATGTCCCATTATCAGGTAACCCGAGAATTTCAAAATCCGGCGGCGGAACCGGTGATTCTTTTTCCCAGCGCAGACTCGGAATGATGATAACCTTGTCGCCCCGTTGAACTTTTTTTACACCGGCACCGATTTTCGCAACTGTACCGGCGCCGTCCGAACCAATGATAAGCGGCGAATCTTCGGCACGGTGCCGCTTTCCGACGACAAACAGATCGCGATGATTCAACCCGGCTGTCTTCAAAGCGACTCGTACTTGTCCGGCGCCCGGTTCCGGTAAAGAAATGTCCGATCTGACTGTTAAACCGTCGAAACCCGGACGTCCTTCATGAACAATCGCTTTCATGCACGTCACCTCTTCTTCTCATTGTCGCAGAATAGTTGGGATTACTCAACCTATAAGCAGTAAAGCATTGGGAGTAATGTGTTAAAATAGAATTGAAAAGTTAAATAACAGGTGATTGTCATGGAACTAAGAAGCATACAAAGACGCATCGAAAACGATGGAACCATTATCGGCGAAGACGAAGCAAAAAAGTCGTCGGTCTTTATTCCGTTGATCCAGGACAGCGATACATGGTCGATTCTGCTGGAAGTCCGTTCAAAGCAGTTGAAACGGCAGCCGGGGGATATTTGTCTGCCCGGTGGACGCAGTGAAAAAATCGATGCATCGCTGCGTGAAACCGCCATTCGCGAGACATGTGAAGAACTCGGCGTCCCCCGAAAGGCGATTACGGTGATCGGGCGAATGGGGACCTGTATTGCTTCGTCTGATTTGTTCATCTATCCGTTTGTCGGTGTGCTGGATCCGAAGTTCCCGTTTCACCCCAGCCCGGGCGAAGTGCAGGAAACATTTACGGTTCCGCTTCCATGGTTAATGAAACAGCCTCCGGAAAAATTCACGCTGCAACTGTCGGTCGATCCCAATCAGGATTTTCCGTTTGAGCGGATCGCTGCCGGTCGCGAGTATCCGTTCCGCGAGCGAAAAGTCATTGAGCCATTTTATGATTACCACGGCCGAACGATCTGGGGGTTGACTGCCCGCATCCTGGAACATTTTGTTTCATTGGTCAACCACCGGATGTTCGAGTAGCATGATGATTTGAAGAGCAAAGAGAGCGCCGCGGCGCTCTCTTTTTTCTATAAACAGTCGGCAACATCCTCCGCATGCCGATCGGCTACGTCTTAAGCCTTAGTACAAAATACGGCTGCAGCTGATTATCCGCGATCGATAGATTTTATACGATAGAGTCAAGGAAAGGAGGACAGCGCCATTGAAAAAAATCCTGCTATTTATGCTTGCAGCCGTCAGCCTCATTGTCCTACTGACTCAGATTGGTCCGATGATTGGTCTGATTGTTGCATTGGCCGTGCTCTGGTTTGCCTTTCGCCGCTTTGTTCGGGCCGATACAACCGGAAGTAAAGTGTTGTGGATAATCATCGGACTGATCGCCCTGTTCGTCTCGATCGGCCACATTCCGGCATTGATCGGCTTCGCCGCGCTTCTCGGTTTATACTATGCTTGGAAAAAATGGAAAAATACGAGTAACAAGAAAAAAGAAACGGACGATCCTTTTCACAACTTCGACAAGCAATGGAATGAATTAATGTAAAAGAGGAGAGGAAAAATGAGCGATATTATTGCACGAATCAAAGATTCCCTATCGGCAGATCTTAACGAATTACTCGACCGCAAAGAACGGAGCAATCCGATTGCCATGTTGAATCAGCATCTGCGCCGCTGTGAAGGAGAGACGAAGCGCGTCCGCGAACTGATCGACCGACAATATGTACTCAGAGACACATTCATCAAAGAATTGCATCTGGCCCGCGAAATGGCCGAGCGGCGTGAGGCGCAGGCCGACATTGCCGAACGGGCCGGCGAGGTCGAATTACGTGATTTCGCCCGCCGGGAGCAGACGGATTACGCACAGAAAGCCGAACGGATCGAAACCGCCTACAAGCAATGCAGCGAGCAACTCGATCGGATGGAAATCAAGTTCGCCGACATGAAGCGCAAACTGAAAGATATGTACTTAAAGCGGATGGAATTGATGAGCCGGGAGAATATCGCCGGTGCTTGCAGCAAAATGGATCGCGTCATTCATCCGGATCGGGCATTCGGTCAGTCGTTCTCCAAGTTTGAAGAAAGTGAACTCTATCTTCAGCGTCTAGAGGAAAAGTCACGTGCCGATTACGATCACCATACCATCGATGCGCGTATCCGCCGACTAAAACAAAAGATGGCAGAAAAAAGTGACGAGGCCTGAGATACTGCGATTTGTTACAGCCGGTCCGACCGTTGGCAGGCACCGCTCTTGGTGCTAGAATGAAAAAAGGCGTTTCGGCGCCTTTTTTCTGCATGATCGCTCGCGTATGCAGGTAAAAGGAGAGAAATCCCCCGTGTTTTCATCGTTCAAATCGGATCGATACAGCTGGATACTGATCGTCGGTCTTTTTCTAATCGTCGTTCAAACGGCCTTCGAGGGCTGGGGATTTCTTTTCCCGCTCGCTTTGTTCGCCGCGCTGGTTTATTATGGCAAAAAGCATTGGGCCGGGGCATGGGGAAAAATGCTTTTTTGGATCGGCGTCGTGGGCGTTGTCTTCACATTACTCAGCCTGATTGTGTTCAAGTTGGCCGTGCTGGTATTATTCATTTACTTGCTGATTGAATTTATCCGCAACAAGGGACGGCCGGTGCGTTTGCGGCCGATGGTCGGGGCACCCGGCACGGCAGGCCCGGAAATCCTGAAAAACAAATGGTTTGGTTATCAGCATACACCGGACGAAGATTACGAATGGCAAGATATTAATATCCAGACCGTTGCCGGCGATACGCTGATCGATCTGAGTCGGACGATCCTGCCCAAAGGCGAGTCGATTATTTTTATCCGCCATTTCGCCGGTCGAGTCCGCGTGCTGGTGCCATATGGAATCGACGTCTCATTGTATTATTCGGTCGGGCTCGGTCAGCTGGAGTTTTTTGACCGTCGCGAGCCGCGGCTGATTAACGCCACCCTTATTTGCCGGACGGAAGGCTACCGGAAAGCGGAACAGAAAGTGCGGATTTTGGTCTCAGCCGTCGCCGGGAATTTGGAGGTGCGGCGGATATGACGGCAATTAAGCGTCAGCTGCTGATGGGCCTCTCGTTAGCGCTCCTGTTTCTTGGACTGTTTTCCGCCTTCTATTTCACGGCGTTTCCGATTCATCGTTGGTCGCTGCTCTGGAGCCGGCAGATTTGGCATCTTCCTTTTGTTTTTATTGTTCCGGCCGTCGCCGTCAGCATCGGCCTGATCGGTGGATTTTTTTCCGGATTATATTGGCGTAATGCGTTCGGTACAGTCGACGATGATCTGGCGGCTGTTGCCCAGGGCCGGGATCCCGCCGCGACCGGTTCCGCCGGGACGGAAGAATTGAAAGCCATCCACGTCCGGTTACTGGCACTTAAAAGACAGATGGCACGGCAAACCCAGCTCAGCCGCAAGATAGCCAACGAGAAAGCAGAGCTGGAAGAAAAAGCCGTTCAGAAAATCATTTCGGAAGAACGCAACCGCTTGGCCCGCGAGTTGCACGATTCGGTCAGCCAGCAGCTGTTTGCCGCCTCGATGCTGCTGTCGACCGTCAATGAACGGCGGCCCGGTGCGAATGACACGGAAAGCCGCCAACTGCGACTGGTAGAGCAGACGATTCATCAGTCGCAGTTGGAGATGCGTGCCCTTTTTCTCCACCTGCGGCCGGTGCAACTGCACGGCAAACCGCTGAAAGAAGGAATGGAACAACTGCTCAGCGAATTGCGGCAGAAAGTGCCGATGACCATCCGTTGGACGATCGAACCGGTCGTATTGGAAAAAGGGATCGAGGATCAGCTGTTTCGCATTCTGCAAGAGTCGGTATCCAATACACTTCGCCATGCCAAGGCCCAATCACTCGACGTACTGTTGATCAGGCGGGAACAACTGGTGATTCTGCGTGTTTCCGATGATGGGATCGGTTTTCGAACCGGCGAGGCCAAACCGGGATCCTACGGTTTGCAGAATATGCACGAACGGGCGGCACAAATCGGCGGTATTCTGAAGCTGGTGAGCGTGCCGGGCAAAGGAACAAGCTTGGAAGTCAAAGTGCCCATTCTTGAGGAGGACGAATCATGATTCGTGTCGTTTTTGTCGATGATCATGAAATGGTCAGAATCGGCGTTTCCGCTTACCTATCCGCCCAGCCGGACATTGAAGTCATCGGTGAAGCAGAAAATGGTCGCGACGCCGTCGATCTTGTATTGAAACTGCGGCCGGATATCGTGCTGATGGACTTGGTCATGGAGCAAATGGACGGGATTGAAGCAACCCGGCGAATTATCGAAAAATGGCCTGAGGCAAAAATTATCGTCGTCACCAGCTTTCTTGACGACGATAAAGTCTATCCGGCAATCGAAGCCGGCGCCATCAGCTACCTGTTGAAGACATCGAAAGCCAGCGAAATTGCTGACGCTATTCGTGCGACCTACGGCGGCCAATCGGTACTGGAACCGGAAGTCACGGAAAAGATGATGACCAAAGCACGGCACCGCGAGCCGAAATTGCCGCATGAAGATCTGACGAAACGCGAGATGGAGGTGCTGCTGCTGATGGCCAAGGGCAAGAGTAACCAGGAAATTGCCGACGCGTTGTTTATTGCGTTGAAAACAGTCAAAGTACATGTCAGCAATATACTGAGTAAGCTTGGGGTGCAGGACCGTACTCAGGCGGTAATCTATGCCTTCCAGCATAATCTCTGTCAATGAGCAAAACGGTTCCGCGGTCTTCCGAGCTCACGCGGCCGGCTGACCGAAATCGATACATACGGCGACGGACCGCGCCCGCGATCCGTCTTCAAGCATCTGTTTCATGAGCCGGCCAGCCGCTTCCGCTTGGCGACGACCAGCGCCAGCGCGATAAAGGCGGCCGTAAAAGCGAGCATAACGGCCATATCGTACACGACGCCGGATACATTGCCCCAATGAAATTCGGTTAGCCGGGCAATGTGTGTATTCGCCTGCACGTACCAGTATACCGGTGTGAAACTGGCGATTTTCAGTACCGAGTCGTTGAGAAATTCTTGCGGAACGAATACGCCGCTGATGAAACACGGGCCGAGTGTTAATACGTTACATACCGCCGACATGGCATTTAGATTGCGGACCAAATGGCCGGTCAGAAAACTCATTGCTGTCGTGCAGGCCGTAAAGATCAGCAAATTGAGGGCAAAGAAGACCATATTCGGTGTCGCGGCGCCGGTCGGATCAAAGAGAAAGTCGCACACCGTCAGAAATGCCCAAACGAGCAGTGCAAACGTAAGATTGGCCAGGATCAACTGGCCGTTGATCGCGTTCGCGCTGAGCGGCGAGCAAAAATTGCGCCACTTTAATTCGCGCCGGTTAAAGACGATCATGATCGTCGAAATGCCCATTAACAGGACGCCCGCCAGCGCATACGAGGCGAAATTGAAATAGTACATAGAAAAACTGTCCAGCGTTTTGGCCTGCTGGCTGGCTTTCATCGTCACCGATGTCCGCTGGGCCATGTCGGCGTTCAGCTGATCGGCCAGCCGCGTGGCATCGATCCGCGGCTCTTTATCAACATACAGGTGGGCCAAATTCCAGTAGCGATTGACCGCGACGTCCAAATAGGCATTTTCCATGGAACCGGGAACGACCGTTTTGTTCATCTGCGGTGTTTCTCCCTGCAGCACGCGGTCGCTGAAGCCATGCGGAATGCGCAGGATGTACGTTACTTTGCGAAAAAACAGTGCATCCTGCAGTTTCTCCGTCTGGTCCGGCAGATTGACAAATTCGGCGCTTCCGCCGAGCGCCCGGCGGAAGCCTTCGGTCAGCACTGTCCGATCATGATCGATCAGTACTACTTTCGCTTTTTCTTGCGTGAAATCGGGCGTTTGTTGCTCGGAGACACTGGTGGCGGCAATGATTACGGAAATCAGTAGAAAAATCACAACATACAGGGACAGCGCCGCCCAGTTGCGGCGAAAAATTTTCAGACATAAGTTAAAGATTGGCATAACTCCGCCTCCTGACAATCAGATAGGTAGCGGCCGTAAAGGCGATGATAAAAACACCGATCATTCCCATGTTTAAGGCATAACGGTTCAGGCTGTCGTAATAATAGAGCGAGTAAAACGCGTCCGTCAGCAAGTTTACCGGATTCAGCCAAGCCAAAAGCGGCGTATATTCGGCCACCCAATATTTCATATCGATATACATCATCCCTGCCATAAACGAACCGAACATCGTACCGACGATCAACGCCGCCGTCTTCAGGCCGGTGTGCTTTTTAATCAGGGCACTGGTAAACATGCCGAACGTCAGTCCGAGCACGCTGCCCAAGAGCGCCGTCAGCAACACATAGCCCCCGCGCGGGCCGAAATCGATATGCAGGGCAAAACGCATGAACGCCAAGAGGAGCAGCATTTCCGTAAACAAGATAATCAGGGCTGCTGCGCCGCCGGCCATTAGCGCTGCCAGTTTATGCACCGGCCCCATATTTACCCGTGCCGCCCGCGCCGTGATGTTCGGCTGAACGTCGTCGATTTCTTTCATGCCCCAGAAACTGCCGTACAGGCAGGCCATAGCGATCAGGGCGTAAAAATAATTCAGCACGGTATCCGGCTTTGCGCTGCCGCCGGCAGTTTCGTGGACGAACGAAGCACGTCGGCCGAAGTCATCCCGGCTGAGCGCCTGCGGTTGGCTCGCGGCAATCCGGCCGGCTGCCGACAGATAGGCGCGATATTCGTCGGCAAAGCTTTTCATGATGCTTTGCTTAAAACCTTCCTCTTTGACCGTCAGGCTGATTTTTTTCCCGCTTGTAAAATAGCCGGCGATCTTTCCCTGTTTCAGCAAACGATCCGCCTCCTGCCGTCCGGAGACCGGCTGCAGCCGGAACAGTCGGTCTTTGCCGGAGGAGACCTGCTTAAGCGACTCGGCAAACGGCAGGTCATAGGCAGGCTGCCCACCGGCAACGACCGCAACGGCGGGCGGTTTGAATGCTTCCTCGCTAGTCAGATTCATGAAGGCCAGGTAAAAGAATGTCGCCATCAGGATTGGAAACAGCAGCGTCCAGAAGACAAGCTCGCGATCCCTGATCAGACATTTGAACCGGTAGAAAAACACGTGCGTAACCATGCGCTTCTCCCCTTTTCAATCACGTAATTGTTTACCGGTAATTTCCAAAAACACATCATTTAACGTCGGTAATTCAGAATAAATGCGTCCGAACCCGATGTCGTTAATCTTGAGAAAATCAAGTACCGCTTCCAGATTATTGCTGCCCTTGGCCGACTTGATCACTAATGTCTTGCCGTGCCGTTCGACCGACACGATTCCCGGCCGTCGGCGCAGCCGATTCAGCTGATCGTCACTGACGGTGAAGGTTTCGACGGTAATTTTTTCACCCATACCGATCATGGCCTTCAATTGCTCGCTGGTTCCAGTAGCGATAACGTGCCCCTTGTCAAGGATCACGATCTGCGTGCACAGCTGTTCCACTTCTTCCATGTAATGGGATGTGTAGACGATTGTCGCCCCCTGCTTATTCAGGCGGCGGATTCCTTCAAGAATCTTATTGCGGCTTTGCGGATCGACGGCGACGGTCGGTTCGTCGAGGAAAATCAATTTTGGCCGATGAGCAATGCCGCAGGCAATATTCAGTCGCCGCAGTAGCCCGCCGCTCAGCTTTTTCGGCCGGAATTTGCGGAACTCCTCCAAACCGACGAAGGCGATTGCCTCCTCGACCAGCTGCCGGCGGCGCGCGCGGTTGCGGACATACAGGCCGCAGAAATAGTCAACATTTTCCTGTACGCTCAGTTCGTTGAAAACGGCGACGTCCTGCATGACAATGCCGATATTCCGTTTGATATCATAAGCATTGGGGGTCATCTTTTTTCCGAAAATCTCTACCTCTCCCTTGTCAAAGCGGAGCAGTGACAGAATGCAGTTAATCGCTGTACTTTTCCCGGAACCGTTCGGACCGAGCAGGCCGAAAATTTCCCCTTCGGCGATATCGAGCGACAAATGATCGAGCGCTACAAGATCGCCGTACCGTTTGACCAGATTTTTAACATGAACGATCACCCGATTTCCCTCCTTTTTCTTCAGTTTAGCCGATGATCGGTCGGCTGCATAAGTGTCTGCGGTCATCTCGACGCATGACAAATGTCATCGCTTCCCAGGTGTCATTGTATTCAAATAAAAAGAATGTTTAAATGAGAGCAGAGACTGCGAAATAAGTCTTGTGGTATTAAGTCAAGACCGAAATAAGATTTATTTCTGTGCTCTTCA
>UQRJ01000081.1 GCA_900543345.1 uncultured Sporolactobacillus sp.
ATCTACACAAGGCTATTCGTCGGCAGCGTCAGATGTGTATAAGAGACAGTCCTGATAGTGCGCGTAGCGGCACGTGTGTCCGGCTTCCGGAGGATAGATAGCCAGTGTCAATGTGTCAATCGTTTTTTCACCGACATACTGTTGCACAGGATAAAGCGGGACGATTGAACCGGCACGAATGAAGAGCGGACAAAGTTCCAGCGGCGCCTGCCGGACAATGTACTGCCCGCCGTCATAGACCTTTTTCGTCCAGTAATCGACCCAGCGTCCTCCCCGAGGCAGATAAACCAACCGTGCCCGGGCACCTTGCTCAACGACCGGTGCGACAAGAATCTGCTCGCCGCAGAGAAATTCATCGTTGATTTGATAAGTCTTCGGATCGTCTTGATAGTGCAGAAAGAGCGGTCGAATCATCGGCAGGCCACTTGCTTCTGCTTCATGCATAATGTCGTAGAGATAAGGAAGCAGGCGGTATCGCAATTGGATATAGTTGCGGCAAATCGTCTCGGTCGGTTCGTCGAACGCCCACGGTTCCTGATCTCGCGTAAAAATGCTGGAATGATTGCGAAACAGCGGCGTAAAGGTGCCGACCTGCGTCCAACGTGCCAGCAGTTCGGCCGAACAATCCCAGCCGAATCCGCCGACATCGGTCCCACAGAAAGCAAAGCCGCTCAGCCCAAGATTCATCAGTTGCGGCAGCGACATCCGCAGATGTTCCCACAGGCTCTGATTGTCACCGCTCCAGACCGTGGAATATTTCTGCGTACCGGCAAAGCAGGCGCGGGTGATCACGAACGGTCGCTTGCCGGTCGCTTTGCTTAGTCCTCCATACGTTGCTTTCGCCATGTAATGACCATATACATTGTGCATTTCGCGATGGTCGGTTGTCCGGCCGTCGTTATGAAAAAGCAGATCGTCCGGGAGCGGCCCGTTAAAACTGGCCGGTTCGTTCATGTCGTTCCAGACTCCGGCGACGCCGGCATCGGTCAGTCCGCGCTGCTTGCCGGCCCACCATGTTCGCACTTTTTCATTGGAAAAATCCGGATAGAGTGCGTCGCCCGGCCAAACCTGATTCACATAGGGCAAGTTGTTTTTGTCCGCGACAAAATAACCGTTCTTCAATCCCTCATCGTAAACCGCATAACCTTTGTCCTTTTTGACGCCGGGATCGATAATCGTCACCACTTTGTAGCCTTGTCCGCGAAGATCTGCAAGCATTCCTGGCGGATCGGGGAACTTCGTGTGATCCCAAGTAAACACGCGGTAGCCGTCCATATAGTCGATGTCCAGATAGAGCGCGTCGCAAGGGATCGCTTTGCTGCGAAATGCCGCAGCAACTTCGCGCAGTCGTTTCTCAGGAACATAAGCCCAGCGGCATTGCTGATAACCGAGCGTCCACAGCTGCGGAAGTGGTGTCCGTCCGGTCAGGTACGTATAACCACCGACGACTTCTTTGACCGACGGACCGTAGATAAAATAATAATCGGCATTTCCGCCTGTTGCACCAAACGAATAGTAGTCCGGATTTTCTTTGCCGAAATCGAAAACCGTTTCAAACGTATTATCGAAAAAGATGCCGAACGCTTGCTTCTGCTTTAACGCAATGAAAAAGGGAATCGACTTGTACATGGCTTCCATGCTTTCAACATGAGGCGATGCATCGTCCGTATTCCACATCCGATAACGATAACCTTTTTTATTCAAGTGGCCGGTTTTATCGCCGAGTCCGTAAAAAGACATCCCCGGCTCCATTCTCTTCAATACGCGAAAGTTCAGTTTGTTGCGTTCGACTTCCAGTTTATGGCCTTCCTGAGCGGCCAACTTCAGGCCCTCGCCGGCACCCCGGCGGACAAACGGAACTGCCTGCCCGCGATAGTCTGCGCACAATACTCGTCCCGACTTGTCATAGATATCGATTTTACAGTCTTCATGAATCCGGACCGTCAATTTTTCCGTCGCAATGACTACCGCTTCCGCCTCGCGCCGCATGTCGATATCACAAGAAATTTTCTCCAGATTTTCAATCGCTTTTGAAGGATAATTTTCACCACTAAACGAAGTAAAAAAGCGAATAATCGATGGCGTAACGACCTGAACCATGATCCGTCCGGATACAAACCCAATAACGATTCGACTCCCCTGCCGCTTGCAATTCTCAATTTTACCGAACATCAAAACAACCCCTTTATCAGCTATCAACCCGATTTGTAAATTCTTATCTCAATTTCTCCACTTGATGACAATCATGTCCCAGATTTTTAATAGGGGGACGACAAACCGGATTGCCCTTCCTTGCTTATGATCTACTATCTCATATTTAAGCGGTACTGGCCGACCTGCCAATTAATTTTATCCGTCTGCATGACAACTTACCCGTCCGGGCGTCCGGGCAGTAATATATCTGCTTCCGCAGCCGAAGTAAAACGCGACATTGCTGCAAGATCAAAAAATACGAGCGGCCGGCTGAGAAAAAGCTCACGGGCACCGGCATCATGCACCAAAGACACACCGCCTATACGGCTCTGCACGGTGATTCCTTTCCCCTGAACGGTGATAGTATCTCGCTCAACGGTGATTCCTTCCCCTCGAACGGTGATAGCGCCTCGCCCAACGGTGATTCCTTCGCCACGCGATTCCTCCCCCCTGAACGGTGATTTCATCTCATCGAACAACGATTCTTCCTCTAAACATTGATAGTACCTCGTCCAACGGTGATTCCTTTCCCCTGAACGGTGATAGCGTCTCGCTCAACGGTGATTCCTTCCCTCTGAACGGTGATAGCCCCTCATCGAACAGCGATTCCTTCCCGCCCTACGGTGATAGCGCTTCAACAAAATGAAATTTTTCCTTCTAAAATACGCACTGCTTTTCAATGCTGGGGGGCACAAAAAAGGCGTTTTCTCCTTTTTATCAGAGGAACGCCTAACCGATTACACCGCCTCCTGCGGATCAAGCACCATGATCTGCCTCCATCGAAAACATATTTTGATAGCAATCTCATCGAACAACACGATTGACACCTCTACACCCCCCACCTTACTACGACTGTTTATTCGCTTTCACGTGTTGTTTTAGTGCGGCAAGCGTTAGTTCATCGGTCGTTTCGACTCGCCAATCGGCATGTGCCGATCCCGGGACACCGACACCGACTGCAAACAGTCCGGCCGCATGAATCGACTGAATGCCGGCTGCCGCATCCTCTATACCCACACATTCATCCGGCATCAGGCCAAGTTGGTTGACGGCCGTCGCAAAGATTTCCGGATCCGGTTTCCCTCTCTTTAATTGAGCCGGATCGACAATTGTATCAAAAAGCGGCGTAATGTTAAGCCGTTCGAGAATATACGAACCGTTTTTACTGGCTGAGGCTAAACCTAGTCTGATGCCCGCCTGTTTCAACTCGCTTAAGAATTCGGCAATGCCGGGAAGCATGTCGTCCCGATTCATTGCAGCGATCAGATGACGATAGTCTTTGTTTTTCTTTTCGGCGAGTCGCCGCTTTTCATCTGCTGAGAAGCGATCCGCCTGATTGCCGTATTGAAGAATTCGTTCCAGTGATGCCATTCGTCCGATACCACGCAATTGTTCATTAAATGACGCGTCGATTTGAATGCCGATTGAGCGGGCAAGATTCCGCCAGGCTAAGAAATGATACTTGGCCGTATCCGTAATGACGCCGTCTAAGTCAAATATAACTGCTTTCACGGGTGATCCGCCTCTTTATACACATCTTGACCGCGGCTCAGGGTAACTGATTTTCCGAACAGTTTTAACGGCAACTGATCGCCTGATTGCAGGTGAAGGGTCGTCCCCCTGCCGTCGACCGTCACTTTAATCACCCGCCCGCGATAATTAATCATGAACGTGTAGGCGGTCCACCCCTTCGGTAAATACGGAGCAAAACTTAATGTTTGTCGAAACGATCGCATACCGGCAAATCCTTGCACGATCGCTAGCCAGCTGCCGGTCATCGAGGTGATATGCAGGCCATCTTCCGTGTCGTTATTATAATTGTCAAGATCCAAGCGGGCCGTGCGTTTATATAATGCCATCGCTTTGGCTTGTTTGCCCAACTCCGAGGCTAGAATCGAATGAATGCAGGCCGAGAGGCTGGACTCATGAACAGTTAACGGTTCGTAGAATTCGAAATTACGCTTCTTCTCTTCAACTGAAAAGCGATCGTCGAAAAAGTAGATGCCCTGCAGGACGTCGGCCTGCTTAATGAAGCAGGAGCGAAGAATCCGATCCCACGACCAATGTTGGTTAATCGGCCGCTCTGCCCGGGGAATTTTCGCTGCCGGCTGAATGTCCTTATCTAAAAATGTATCGTTCTGTTCAAAAATACCTAATTGCTCATCATAGGGATAGTACATATGGTCAATGATATCCCGCCAGTGATTCGTTTCTTTTGTCGATAGATGCAATTGACGATACTTTCGCTCGTCAAGCCAACGAAGTACCCCGAGTGTATACTCCAACGTCCAGGCTGCGATGAGATTCGTATACCAATTATTGTTCACGTTATTTTCATATTCGTTCGGCCCGGTCACCCCGTGAATCATGTACTTCTGCTTCCGTTTGGCAAAATGGACGCGATCGGCCCAGAACCGGCTGACGGCAACTAAAACGTCAATCCCATAGTGATGAATATAAGACCGGTCGCCGGTGTAATTGACATAGTTATAAATCGCGTAAGCAATCGCACCGTTACGGTGAATCTCTTCAAAGGTAATTTCCCACTCGTTATGGCATTCAATGCCGGTAAAGGTGACCATGGGGTATAGGGCGCCGCTTAACCCTTGTCGCTGCGCATTATAGTAGGCCCCCTCCAGCTGATGATAACGATATAACAGCAGTTGTTTTGCCACATGGGAATCGGCAACTGCAAGATAGAAGGGCACAGCAAAAGCTTCGGTATCCCAATAGGTCGCTCCACCGTATTTCTCACCGGTAAAGCCTTTGGGACCGATATTGAGACGGGCATCGTCACCGTAGTAAGTCGAAAATAGCTGAAATTCATTAAAACGAATGCCCTGCTGCGCTTCGTCATCGCCGGCAATGGTAATATCCGCTTTCTCCCAGCGTCGTTGCCACGACGCCACGTGTTCCTTTTTTAATTCATCATACCCGCTCGCAAGTGCCCGGCCGAGTAATGTTTTTGATTGGTCGGGCAGTGCTCCGGCTTGATAATCCCGACTGGTTGTCACAGCCACAAACTTATCAACTGACGCGGTATCTCCGGGGTTTAGGCGAAAGGAAAGGACTTGACCGACATGCAGCTGTTTTTCTTCCGGTGTGATCGTGACTTCGCCGTGCACCTGCACGCCCATGGCCGCCGCCACATCAAAAACAGGTGTACCAAACGGGTTATCAATGGTCCGCACGGAAAGCCCCGACCTGCCCGGCTCCGAATAGCGCCCTGTCTCCAGCCAAAACATATCGTCATAATTTGCATCTTCATTGCGCACATCACTGTCGAGATAAGGTACGAGACGAGCGGAGACGACCTCCGACCGGGCAGTTACCCGGAACCGTACGGCACAGATCTCCCGCCTGACAATGCTGAGGAAACGTTCTGCCTCGACATGCACGGCTGCACCGCCTTTCGCCACATCGTAGGAATGTTTCAGAATCCCTTTTTTCATGTTGAGCGCCAAATTAAAATTGCTAATCGGATCCTGATAGAGATCGACTTCCTCTCCCTGAAGGAAAAGTTTTATACCGATAATGTTCATCGCATTAATCATTTTGCCGAAATAGCTTGGATACCCGTTTTTCCACCAGCCTACTTTTGTCTTGTCAGGATACCAAATGCCGGCTAAATAAGTGCCCTGGTGATGATCGCCGGAATACAGTTCCTCAAAATTGCCCCGCATGCCCATATATCCGTTACCAAGGGACGTTAAGCTTTCTTGCAGTCTGATATTGTCTTTGTGCAGCCGATGGGTGCGTAATACCCATGGATCGACGTCAAATAAACAAGTTTTTGTCATCCTTTGCTCACCCCCACTGCCCGCGGGAATCGATGGATTTCCCGACGACATTCTGACTATCTTGAAAATGCGTTTTACCGAAAACAAGCGCGATCATGACCACAAGCCCGCCAGACTGAATCAACGTCAAAATACCGATATTGAATTGGATAAAAGCGGCGATCACTGATCCGACGGTCGGGATGCCGGCAGACATCAAGACAATGGCAACGGCTTCTTGTAAAGAATGAATAGCCGTTAGCCCCGTTCGTTTAGTCAGCCAAAGCATGAGTGCCGCAGCACTCCAAACCAAAAAGTTGCCGACCAGTACAATCATGAAGCCAAGAAAAGAGACAACACCGACAAAGTTAGTCTGATAATGACGAAGCCAGAGTTGTGAAATATGATTGTACAGATCCTGCCTTGCGCCGCTGAATGTCAACGTTTCTCCTCCGGGATAAAGCAACTGAAATCCAAATCCGTTTTGATCGCAAAGAATCAAGCGGTCGCTTTGGAAAATCAACGCATTGCTGAACCCCCTGATTTTTTTATGATATCTTTGCCCCTCCGCTTGCCATTTTCCCGTTAGATCGACAGCAACAATGTCTTTCCCCTCGATCCGTTCATAGGCTCGGGCCCGAAGCGTCCGATTTGCGATCGAGCTACCCGCGAACCGAGTCAGAAAATCATGATCAATTTGTTGATTCACGTGAGGTGCCAGGATCGACATGGGAACGGTCCTCACTTGTGTCAGTTGAAATGATACCGGCAGCATCAGGCAACCGCTGACGAACACGAACAGAAAAAGCAGTTGCCGCCATTTAAAGGCCTGACGTTGTTGAAAAATTCTTGCCGGAGAGCACAGATCAATAAAATAATTGAGTGGGAATAGATCTGTTCGCGATTTCAATGGTTTCACTTCCTGCGTCACGATGTTTCCGAAAACATTGCTGTATTAGTAAAAAAACGATTCATCCGCCCGACCGATTACCCTTTTGTTCCTCCCGCGGTCAGTCCGCTTTGAAAATAGCGTTGCAGAAAGAAAAACAACAGAACGATCGGAATCGAAATCAGAAATGATCCGGCAGCAAACAGCGAAACGTTCTGACTGGTTGGATTGGAGATAAACTGCTGCAGGCCGACGGCCACCGTCAGGCTGCTCGGCGTACGAAGCAAAAACGCCGCCAGCAGGAAGTCGCCGAACGGTCCCATAAACGCCCATAACGCCTGAACGGCGATCATCGGCATGGCCAGTGGCAAATTAATCTGACACAGGATGCGCAAATGTCCCGCCCCGTCAATTCTGGCCGACTCATCCAAGTCGCGGGGAATGGTATCGAAATACCCTTTCATGAGCCACGTATTCATCGGAATACCTCCGCCGACATACACAATGACCAGATACCAATTGTGATCCAGCCCGTTAATCAGCAAACCAAGCACGAAAAAGGCAGTCAGTGCCGCCATTGTCGGGACCATTTGAATAATCAGGAAGAAAACCAATCCTTTTTTCCTTCCCCTAAATCGATAGCGGCTGTAGGTATACCCTGCCAGAGTAATGATGATCACTTGAATGATCATCGTCCAGATGGCAATGATCATGGTATTCTTAAACCAGGTGAGATACAGGGTCTGTGTGAACAGTTCCTTAAAATTATTCATTGTCCAGTGAATATGCGGGTCTAATTTAAACGCCACAATGCTTGACGCATTAAATGCCGACTCGGCCGTGATGAGCAACGGGTAAACAATAATGATGCTCAAAACGATCAGAAACAAATAGGTAAAAAAGCGGCTAAAAAATTTACCGACTTTAGTGCCGATCATTTTTACATCATCTCCTCGTTGCTAAAGGAATGGGTCTTTTTAAAGGCAAATAAAGAAACGGCGATCACAATGATCGAGATAACAATCGTTATGGCAGAAGCAAGCGCATACTGCGGTGACGAACCGGTCGTTAATTTATAGATCCAGGAAATGAGTATATCGGTCGATCCCGCACCGCCGCCGACATCGCCGGGCCCGCCCGAATTAAACAAATAGATAATGGAGAAGTTGTTAAAATTAAAAGTATATTGGGTAATGAGCACCGGTGCCGTAGCAAACATGATCATTGGTAAAGTAATTTTATTAAATTTCTGCATAAAATTGGCTCCATCCATATTGGCGGCTTCATACAAGTCGTCCGGGATCGACTGCAACACTCCGGTCACCATCACAAAAATGTAGGGGAACCCCAGCCAGGTTTGTATCATAATCAGAGCGGTTTTTGTCCAGAACGGATCGGTTTTCCAAGGTATTCCTTCAAAATGAAGAAACGGAAGATCGTTTAAGAAAGCCAAAACCTGACTATTGATCGCGCCGATACTATCGTTAAAGATATTTGAGAAACTCATAATCGTGACAAAGGCAGGTACGGCCCAGGGAAGCAAGAAAATAGTCCGAAATAGACGTTTTCCGATAATAAACTTCTGATTGGAGATGACGGCGGTAACGATGCCCAGAGCAATCTGACACGTCGTCGCCAGAAGGGTCCAGATCAATGTCCAACCGAGAACGGTCAAGAAAGAGGATCGGTATGAACTGAGAAAAATCATATTGAAAAAATTTTGCCATCCGACCCAGTCGATTAATTTAGCTGGCGGTATATGGTAGAAATCATAGTTGGTGAATGCCATAAATAGGGTCACAAGGACTGGAAAAACGATCACGAACAGCATCACAATATAGGCCGGAATCGTGAGCAGATAAGGGAAACCCTTGTTCCAAATATTTCTAAGCATTGCATAAACGCCTAAATTAACCGTTTGCCCCTCATTCCAGAGTCTGGCAACCCGGCGGGCGTCGCTTATGCATAGCAGCATAACAATTACAAAAATGAAGGTGATGATGATCTGCAGGGTACCTTTAACCATTAAGAAAAGGGAATGATCCCTGATTGGAACCGTTCCCAATGTGATAAAGCCTTGAAAAGCGGGAATCCCGATCGTTACCAGTTCAATTACAAAAGCAGCGGTAATCAGCAGAAACGCCGCGCCTTTGACCAACTGTCCATTATAGATTTGCCCGAGACCGGGAATGAGGGACAACAAACCCGCTTTTCTGATACTTTTTCGGTTATTTTTATCTTTCATTATGCTTCCCTCATTTCAAGATGACTTTGCTCGATTATTTACTGTTATATTTCTGCGCAATGGTCTTATGCAGCGACGCAACCGCATCGTCAAGCGCTTTCTTCGGTGCCTTCTTGCCCGAAGCCGCATTGAATATGGTCGGTTCCATCGTGGTCCAAACTTCAGCCACTTCCGGTATGGACGGCATGGGGATCGATGCAGAATACTGTTTGATGACCGCTTTTGCCAGACGATCGTTTGACTTCAGCACTTTCGCCTGTGCCTGTGGATTGACGGGAATTTCTTTTGACTTTTGATAGTATTGATACGCATTCTGGGCATTGGTTGCGTAACTGAGCCATTTTTTGGCAAGCTCCGGTTGCTTCGTATAAGCCGATGCGACCCAGGCTTTGCCGCCTGCAAACGGTGCATAGTCCTTACCATTGGGCAATGTCGGAATCTTCGCCACGCCATAATCAATCTTTGCCTTCTGATAAACTGCGGCTTGCCACGGTCCGTCAATCACGGCACCGGCTTTTCCTTGCACGAATTCATTGGTCACGAAATTCCCGGCCGATTTAACATCTTGCATTCCTTTCGGCCACAGATCATACCACTTCGTTGCGTACTGGAGCGCTTGAACCGAGCCAGTATTGTTTAAACCGATGTCCTTGGCATCCGTATTATGGTTTCCGAAGACGTAGCCGCCGTAGCCTTGAAACAATCCTGCCGCATAGTAGAAATCAGTCCACTTAGCCAGAAAACCGGTTGTCTTCCCTCCCCTGTAGGCAAACCGTTTGTCATGGACCAGCGTCTCAAGATCCTTGAAGGTTTTCGGCACTTTTTTTACCAACTTTTTGTTATAAAAAAGAACCAGTGCTTCAGCCGACAGGGGGACGCCGTAATACTTTTTCCCGCTCATAACCTGGCGTTGACCTTTCTGATCCAGAAAATTAAGCATTTTTTTATCGACCGGGAGCAGTTGCCCCTGCTGTCCCAAAGAACCGACCTGATTATAAGGAGCAAACATGACATCCGGGGGCCTTGCCCGCCGGCCCATCGAGCGACAGAGCCGTTAACTGGTCCAACCAAGGTTTTTTAACGACTTTCACGGTTACATTGTTCTCTTTGGCAAATTTTCCTTTAATGCTGTTCACATATTTTACGTACCCGATATTGGCTGAGGAAGAATCGACAGAAACCGTCAAAACCTTTTTGCCGCCGGAATTATTTCCGGAGCTGCCGCTCGATCCACACGCTGCAAGTGCCATCATCAGGCTGAAAATAAGAAATGCCGATAAGAACTTTTTTGAACGTTTCATGTTCTTGTTGCCTCCCCTTTTCAATCGTTCAGTTGCATTATAAGT
>UQRJ01000082.1 GCA_900543345.1 uncultured Sporolactobacillus sp.
ACTTTTTCGGATCCGGGGCTACTTTTTCGGATCCGGGGCTACTTTTTCGGATCCGGGGCTACTTTTTCGGATCCGTAAAGGCCCCATGGGCGGTGCCCCGGGGCCTTTACACTTATAAATGTTATGGTTTAAGCAGTTTTTCGAAGACGGCTCGTACTTTCGGTGTGACGTAATGGCTGCCGCCTTTTTTCTGTGTGTTTTCAACCATCATTGTGACTAGCAGCTTTGGATCGTCCGTATTGTAAGCGACGAACCAGCCGTTCTCCTTACCGGATTCACCTTGCTTTTTCTTAAACTCCGGCGTTCCGGTTTTGCCGGCGAGTGGCACTCCATTGATTTTTGCGTCGTGTGCTGTACCGGCCGAATTGTCGACGACTTGCTCAAGGTCCTTATTCAGCAGCTGGGCGGTTTGTGATGACATCACGGCTTTTTTCCAGTAGGCTGCGGGTTTTTCCGTCTTAATCAGCCGCGGTTTGATCATGTTGCCATCGTTGACAAGAGCGGAATAGATGAGCGATAGATGCAGCGGACTTACTCTGACCTGGCCCTGTCCGTAACCAGTATTGGCCAGCAAAGTGTCGCTGTCGAGTTTGCCGTCGTTCGCAATCGTTGATTTTTGCATTGGATAGGAGAGAGGAATCGACTCGCCGAATCCATATTTTTTACTGCCGGATATGAATGCATCGGAACCGATTTTCAGCGCCGCACGGGCGAAGTAGATGTTGTCCGAGCGAAAAAGTGCTTCTTCCAGATTCACGTTCGGATCGCTGTCCAACCGGGTCACGTAATAATTGCCCCATGAGGCGTTCGGTTGCCAGCGTTTTCCCTTAATCGCGACTTGCTCCGACGCTTGAATAGCGTGGTGCTCCAGCGCCAATGCGGCAGTCAGCGGTTTGAATGTCGAGCCCGGCGTACCGGCTTCTGAGAAACGGTTGCGTAGCGGCTGGCCGCTATCTTTGCTCAGTTTTTGATAGGCGTCGGAAGAGATGCCGAGCGCGAAAACATTCGGATCGTATGACGGTGCGCTGACCAGGCCGAGAATGTCGCCGCTTTTTGGCTGAATGGCGACGGCGGCTCCGCTGTCCTTTTTCAGTTGGTCATAGAGTGCATCCTGAACGCTGCGATCGATCGTCAGCTGCACATCTTGGCCGTTCTGTGCTTTTTTCTGCGCGAGAATCTTTTTCTCATTGCCTGAAGCATCGAGGATGCGGATCACCGCACCGTCCTTGGCACGCAGTTTTTTTTCGTATAATTGTTCAAGGCCGGTTCGACCGATCAGCGAATTTTCGTTGTAACCTTCATGCGGATGGTCCTTCAGCAGTTCTGCCGTGATTTTGCCGACATAACCGGTCAGGTGACCGCTTGCTTCCCGGTCAGGGTAGATGCGTGCTTCGACATCGGTTTTATATACACCGGGTAAGGAGGTCGCTTTTTTAAGCAGCGCTTTGTCGCCGGCGTTGACCGTTGTGATCGGGACGAGACTGTCGGCTTTGACCCAGCCGGCTTTAAGTGCGCTTTCGATCTGCGCGGCGGCGACACCGGTCAGCTTGGCAAGGCGCTTGATCGTTTGGTCGCGTTTATCCCCTGTTCCCAATTTGCCGGGTACAAGATCAATCCGCGCAGCTGTACCGTTGGTCGCCAGCGGCTTGCCGTTTTTATCGAGGATCGCACCGCGCTTGGCCGGCAACGTGCCGACACGAACCGTATCATTGTTTGATAGGCCGGGCAGGATCAGTGCCGGTTTCCAGTCGACATACCAGTTTTCTTTATTATCTCGTTTTTCCTGGCGCATATGTACCGGCGCCGTGAAATTAACCGTACCGGCTACCGTCGCCAGCTTAGCTTTTAGTGGGACGGACGCCGGGTGTTTTTTCGCCGGTGTCCCGACTTTCGCCGCCAGTTTTCCGGCATCAATGCCGTCGTAAACTTTCTGATAACGGGCGACAAAATCAGCTTTGCTGATCGTTTTTTTCGATTTTGCCGACAGATAATCGTACATTTTGGCGAAATCGTGTTTTGCCCAGGCTTTTGTATAGGTGTCAAGCCGCTCCTTGGCGGTCGGTTCGCGTGTGCCGCAGCCGACGAGGGCCAGCAATAGTACGGCAATAATGATAACGGGAATAAAATCGTGACGATGTCTCATTGACTAATTGACTACCTCCATGGTTCCGTTTCTTTCATTATAAATCACTATTGTCCGCCGATGGGGAGATTTTTAACGGGGCTTCTTTTCCTGCAGTATTTTGTTTTTTTTTACCGACAGATGAGTGCTGTCATGGTACTATGAAAGAAGGACGGCAGGCAGGGGCAAAGAGAAACAATCTGGGAACATGATACAAGCGGCATTTCGTAGAAGCGTGTACCCGATCAGTGATGACGGGAACCAAGGAGCGGCAAGATTGCCGCGCTCGTCCGCAGTGAGTGTGCAATCATCGGGCATGTGCCCGCTGTCGACGCGGCGGTCTGCTTCGGGAACGGCATGGCTGGGCGCCCGTTTTGACAACCGGCGATGGTGCTGGACATTTGCAATTGCGCGGTGCCGGGCAACCATGGCTTCAATTTCGGGCCGACTTTCGTCAACGGTCGGCTTGCTTTAAGTGTGCCATCATATCCCTTGATGAGTGGCTGTACTTCGCCCGCCATCTGACCGGGGCCATTGCCGACGAAATGCGCCTTGCCGCGCTCGGGCTGATCACCCAATACATACCGGCATGGGAAAAGGCGGAACCCATCCGTCACGTGCGTTCCCACCGGCGATATCTGCAAGGCGTTGAAACGTTTCGCCTTCTATTTTCTCATGTTCTGGTTCGCAGAATGCCTTTACAGCGCTGAAGCCGCAGCACTACAATTATGATATGTGAGAGGGCGTCGTTTATACGATCGATCTTCCGCAACCAGCCGGTGAGCGCGTCACTCGGCTCGACTGCCACGGCCGGTTGCGGAGTGCGGTGATGAAGAACTATCGTTCCGGAGGCGGCGGAAACTATCCGCTGCTTCATAACAAACGACCAGTTATCAGGGCAATTCCCCGCAAGTGGCGCTAAGCAGCCGGCAGATGAGATCCCTGAGCGAGAAGTGATGCGGGCGCGACCGTTGATGATAACGGGGGCTCGCTGCGTGAAGTGATTGTTTTTAATTTTTTAAGTCGAGGTGCGGTAAGTTGAAACATATTCTGAATAATGACTGGGAACCCTTATTGGAAGATGAGTTTCATAAGGACTATTATTTGAAGCTGCGCGAATTTCTTAAAAAAGAATATTCAACACGTACGATTTATCCGGATATGTACGACTTGTTTAATGCGTTGAAATATACGCCGTACGATAAAGTCAAAGTGGTTATCCTCGGTCAGGATCCGTATCATGAACCTGGGCAGGCGCACGGCCTCAGCTTTTCCGTCAAACCCGGCGTGCCGCAGCCGCCGTCGTTGCAGAATATTTTCAAAGAACTGCATGACGATCTCGGTTGCAAAGTTCCGAAACACGGCTGCCTGCTCGAGTGGGCGCAGCAAGGCGTACTGCTACTGAACACGGTGCTGTCCGTCCGCCGCGGCGCCGCCAATTCGCATAAGGGAATGGGTTGGGAACAGTTCACTGACGCCGTCATCCGCGAACTGAATGAGCGCGATAAACCGATCGTGTTTATTCTCTGGGGACGCAACGCCCAAGCCAAGGAAGTGCTGATCACCAACCCGCGTCATTTTATTATCAAATCGTCGCATCCGAGCCCGTTTTCCGCCCGTTACGGCTTTTTCGGCAGCCGGCCGTTTTCACGGGCGAATCATTTCCTCGAAAATGCCGGCGAAAAGCCGATCAACTGGCAGTTGTCGATGGAGGAGCCGTCACTGCCGGCAAGTCACTAAGTATTTCGGCATAAATGCGCAGGCCTGCCTGAAAGCGGACGGGCCTTTTATTGTGCAACTATGACGCTAGTGCCGCCTAAAAAGCAGCGACCTTCATGGATGGGAGCCAATCTTCGCGGGTGCATTAACCATTGGCCACGTCGTAATAAAAAGACGCGTTGATCTTTGCAAGGAGAAGGAAACCGATCTCGATGAAGTATGTCAAAAAGGAGGGTGCCCAGTTGAGACGATGATCAGCTTGCTCTTGGAGAAACCAAATCGCTACAGGTGAAACCGATTTAACGAATTTATTGCTGAATTTACATGTTTTAGATTAGAAAATTTTGATAAGGATGTTGTAGAATCAACTTAGCTAAGCGGTTGGAGGAATAAAACACCACCATAAAATCGTTATCATTTTATAAAAAATTTCTCTGGCCAGTTGTAAAATCAAATTAGCCAGTTAGGTTGGGTAATAAAACACCATCATAAAATCCGGTGTTATCATTAAAGTGACGAAACCATAATGAAAGAAGCGAATTTTATAATGGCTTATCTCAAGCCTAGCACAAAACATCGTACATTTACACATTTGAATGCCTACCAGCGCGGACAAATCCAAGTCCTTCATCAGGAGTAACGCTCTTCACGTGCGATCGGATGTTCCCACCAGACCGTACTGAACGAACTGCGTCGGGGGGGAACAACCACCCAGATCAGCACCAACCATCGACGCTTTCAGGCTTATTTTCCAGAGACCGGACAAGCCATCTATGAACGCAATCGCAGTCATTGTGGACGCAGGTACAAACTGGCAGCCGCTTCAGCTTTCATCGTCTATGTCGAGAAGAAGATCCTGTCCCCAGACAAATGGTCTCCTGATGCGATTTGTGGTGCCGCCAATCAGGATCCGAAGTGGAAAAATAAGGTCAGAGTCTGCACGCGGACGTTATACCGCTATATCGATCGCGGATTCCTGAAAGTAAAGAACCTGGATCTGCCTAACAAACTCCGTTACCGTTCCAAAAAATCCGGACATCGACCCAATATCAAGCATCTGGGGGACAGTATCGACGACCGGCCTGCGGAGGTTCAGAAGCGAGAGCAGTTTGGGCACTGGGAGATCGATACCGTGGTCGGTAAAAAATCCGGTGGAGACGATGTACTCCTGACCCTGGTGGAACGCAAGACCCGTGACACGATCTCCCAAAAGATTGACGGAAAAGATCCAGATTCAGTAGACGATGCCATCAAGCGGTTAATCGATCGATTTGGTCCATTATTCGGTCGCGTCTTCCGGACGATCACGGCCGACAATGGCAGCGAATTCTCAAGCTTGACGAACAGCCTGAAGGATCAGGCCACGCACGTCTACTACACACATCCGTACGCCGCCTGGGAACGGCCGACGAATGAACGTCACAACGGGATGATCCGTAGGTTCATTCCGCAGGGTCGACCGATCGAAAATTACTCTCGGACGTTCATCTGCCAAATGATTCGAGCCATTGACCATCTCCCAAGGAAGATTCTGAATTACCGGACACTTGCTGAAGCATTCAAAAGGGAATTACAGCAACTGGTGAGCTGAGTTGCTTTTTGTTCCTGCCGCCTAGGCGGCAGGAACAAACCTAGTGGTACCGCCGGATGTCCAGGTGGCTAATTTATTATTGCAATCTACTACTGAAAAAAATAATTCAAATCAATTAAATTTTTTTAATAATTATCATGGTGGTCTATCCTCTTGGCCATTAAATGATGTGCATTTTTGTCAACTTCACTAAGATCATGCATATCCTCTTGGAGGTCCAGGTATAATTTACGATACAAGTCATAATACTTACTATAAATATCATGCCGGATGGGATCCGGAGTCATTCGCTTGCCAAGTATTGACCATTTTTGGACGTCTTCAACGGTCAGCAGGCCTGTGCCAATTCCAGCTAACATCACATCACCTAGATTTGCTTCAGCGTTTTCGAGCGGTGTACGAACCGCATAACCCGTTACATCGGCAAACATTTGAACCCATTGGGGAGAATGGGTCACCCCGCCGGCGATAATAATATAATCACCAAGATCTCGCCCCGTACTTTCGATACTATGTCTAAGCGCATAGCAAACTGCCTCTTGAAAGGCATGATAGAGGTGCGCTTTAGTATGAAATAATGACAGGCCAAAAATCAGTCCCTTTGCGTCAGGATTCCAAATGGGTGCCCGTTCGCCCATAAAATAAGGAAGAACTATTAAGCCTTCACTTCCCGGAATAATATTTTCCGATTTTTTATTGAGAGCAGCATAGGCATTATCTCCGCCATTTGTTTGACTTTCAACCTCCTTCTCGCCTAAGTTATCACGGAACCATTTAGTAATCGCACCCGCTGTTGCAGAACCCGAGAAATTGTATACTAAATGTTCTGAATCATAGGGGTAAGGCCAAACAATTAATTTTTGCAGATTAATCGGCTTTTTGCTCACTAAAGCAGCATTCATTGATGACCCAATTGCTGCAACATATTTGCCAGGCTTAAAGACGCCCATTCCCAGATTAGCGGCACCAACGTCCACACCACCTGATACAATCGGTGTACCCGGGGTTAGTCCTAATTCATGAGCTGCCTCAGCGGTTAAACCGCCAACGATTGTCGTAGAATCGACGATTGGCGTCGGCATCATGTGAGCTGGAATATGCATGGCCTCCAACATTTCTTCAGACCAACTATGCGTATTAATATCATACAAACCGCCAATATTTCCAGCAGCTGAATGGTCAATGGATACTTTGCCTGTTAATTTATAAATTGCGTAATTATTAGGGGGCAAAAATAGGTGAATTTTTCTCCAATTCTCCGGTTCGTGATTTTTAATCCACAAAATTTTGGTGTACCCGTAATACGGATCCACGATGTCATTGCCTGTTATCGTGGTAAGCCGTATATTATCAATATGTTGCTTGACCCATTCGGTTTCTTCCTGAGCTCGACGATCCATCCAAATAAGATCTGGACGAACCGGATTCATCTCAGCATCCAAAGGAACACCTGAACCACCATATAAACCACTGATACCCATTCCCTTAATATCTTGGGGATCAATATGGGCTTGTGCCACTGTTTTTCTGATCGAGACTTTAACTGCGTTAATCCAGACATCCGGCCATTGTTCAGCCCATAAAGGGTGCGGGGTTAATACATTGTATTCTTCTAAATCCTGTGAAATCAAATGACCCGCCGTATCCATCAAGATACTTTTGGTTCCTGATGTACCGATATCTGTGCCAATTAAATAGTTCACTTTTAATGCCCTTCTCTCTTGTATGGAAAATATATGTAGAGACGGCCGATTAACGATTACGATGGCCGTCTCTACATAAAATGACTTTATTTTACCAAGCAGTAAAAGCACCATCAACGAGATAATCATCCCCGGTTGAGAAACTGCTGGTATCGCCAGCTAAATAAACCGCAATTCCCTGTAATTCGTTCGGTCGACCTAGACGGCCCAGCGGAGCCCAATCATTCCAAGTTTTAATCAATGGCTTAAGGTCCGGAGAACTAAGCGTCAGATCGGTGCCCATGTAACCTGGACTAATCGTATTAACCCGTACTCCTTTCTTAGCCCATTCAATAGCCAACGATTTCGATAATTGAATCACACCATTTTTTGTCGCATTATACGAACATTGTGGTTGAGGTCGATTAACAATGTGCGCTGACATTGAAGCCGTGTTAACAATTGAGCCCTTGCCCTGTTTAATCATGTAGCGGCCGGCAGCTTGGGAACAAAGAAAAACTGAGTTTAGGTTTAAATTGACCACTTCTAGCCACTGTTTGTAAGACATATCTTCAGCGGGAACATTGAGGCACATCCCTGCATTATTAAACGCCGCATCTAATCCGCCTAATTTTGCGACAACGACATCCACCATTTTCTGAACTTGATCTGGATCAGTGACATCCGTTTTAATGGCAATGACTTTTCTGCCAGTCGTCTCGGCAATCTCATGAGCAGTTACCATAGCCTTTTCTTCATTAATATCAACAATCGCGATATCCGCCCCAGCTTCGGCAAGGCCAGTGGCCATCGCTTTTCCTAAACCTTGAGCACCGCCGGTAACGTAGATTTTCTTATGGTTAAGTGACATTCTTTCTAGAATTCCCATATGATGACCTCCAGATAAAATATAGTAAAGCACATATTCAATAAACACATTTTATAAAACGGTTTATCATAATGTACCTTAACTATAAAGCCAAATGACAGCGCTGTCAATGCTAATTAGGTAAGTCATTCCCTTTAACCATTTTATAAAATTGCTTTTTCCTTCGCACAATGATATTTTCATTATGTCAGTTAAAAGGAAGAGGATTGGTAATGGATTTTACTAACTCATTGGAAAGTTCACAAAAAGACAATTATTCTCGTATCTTTAACTTAATTTACCATAAGGGCAAGATTTCCAAGCAAGAAATAGCTCTGGAATTAAAGCTAAGTTTACCAACGGTTAGCCAGAATCTGAAATTACTGTGTAAAAATGGATTAATTTATACAGCTGGCAAGTTTGAGTCGCAGATAGGACGCCGTGCAGTCGCGTACGCTGCCTGCGTACACAAATACATAGCGTTAGGATTAGAAATGTTTAAACACCATCTGACAATTATCGCTCTTGATTTACGCGGAACAGAAATGGCCACTGAAATCTTACACCTGCATTACTCAAATTCTGAACAATATTTTAAAGAGGTTTGTTCCTGGATAACCAGCTTTATTAAAAAACATGATTTTGAAAAAAAGCACATTTTAGGTCTAGGAGTTGGCATACAGGGCTTAGTTTCATATGATAAACAGGCTATTTTATATGGGAAAATTTTGGGGTGTACTGGATTAACTACGGAAGCATTTACTAAGTATCTTGCTTACCCTGTTCGTTTCTATCATGATGCAGATTGCGTTGCCGTTGCCGAGCATTTCTTGACTAATAGCCACCAAGATACCATATACTTGTCGATCGGAGAACATCTGGGAACTGCTATCATGATCAACGATAGCATTTACACGGGTGAGAATGGGCGCAGTGGGACAATGGAACATATTACGTTAAACACGCAAAGCAACCGGAAATGTTATTGCGGCCGATATGGTTGCATTGAGACCTATTGTTCGATAAGCTCTTTATTGAACTCGGGTGAAACGATTGAAGACTTTATGGCAAAACTGCATAAAGGGAAAGCTGAAATTAAAAAACGCTGGGATCAATATTTAAACTATTTGGCAGAAGCAATTAATAATTTACACATGTTTTCCAATAATCGTTTGATCATTGCCGGAGAACTAGCTCAGTACTTAGACGACTCTGTCGTTAATCAGTTAGGTCAGATCATTAAAAAAATCACAGCTTTTCCGGAAGATCATTCTTACTTGGGTCTAGGCGTCGTTGCACCACATTCAGTGGCGATCGGAGCCGCGATTCCGAGTATCGATAATTTTATTCACGCCATTTAACATGAAAACACCTTTGAACCTTATCTTCAAAGGTGTTTTTAATTAAGTTCGTTGCGAAGTTAATTTTTCGCTGAAAAAGTGTTTGCTTGTTGTTTTTGTAGATTAACCTCTAATTTCTTAACGATTTCAGTATGTTTAGCTTCAGATAATCGAACCTTTAATAAGAATAGTATCGCAGCGATGACGAGTAAAACAATCGGGATGTAAAACATATACAAATTAAATTGAAAGATCCCTTGAGAGCTAATATCCGTGGGTTTGGCATTCCCTGTCATGCCAGCGACAACCGCCACAATTCCAACGATCCCATTAGAAGCTGCGCCAGCCAGTTTATCAATTAATGGTCTAACCGACAAAGTAACCGACTCGTTTCGAACGCCACTGATAAGTTGGCCATATTCCACACTATCGGTGATGACCATTAAGGTGGCCAAGAAGATTAACGGATACGGGAAAAAATAGAAAGAAACCGCTATCAAAACCAACGGTAAACTAGAACCAGCAATTAGAAAAATGCCATAACCGATCAGCATGAATAGAATTCCACCAACATAGATTGCTTTACGATGGATCAGCTCCTCCAGGAATGGAAACAAGGCCACAGAAATTACTCCCAAAATACAAGTAATAACCCCTACCCATGTATAAGCCGCTGCATTCCCTAAGCGATAACGAAAATAATACATTAGCAGTGAATTGGTCACGACATAACTGAAAGCAAAAAGGAAATATGATAATGAAATCCATAGTAATTCACGATTGTGGCTGATAACTTTAAAGACATCAGTAAATTTCGTATGCTTCACGTTACTGCGAATCAGGTTATGCTCTTCTTTGATACTTAAACAGGTTATTAACGCACCGCCTGAACAAAGAAGTGCCACAATCCCTACATAACCAAACCAACCAGCTTGTGTTTGCTGGCCAAATGGCACTTTTGAAAACCAATAAGAGAAGAGCATAATGGCTGGCGTAATAATCACAATAACAATTTGTGCGCCTAATGTAGAACCAATCCGTGCAGCCGTACCAAAACGGGTGCGCACCTTACTTTCAATACCTGTCTCTTATACACATCTCCGAGCCCACGAGACCCTAAGACA
>UQRJ01000083.1 GCA_900543345.1 uncultured Sporolactobacillus sp.
GAGATGTCTTAGGGTCTCGTGGGCTCGGAGATGTGTATAAGAGACAGATCATATACTGATTAATTTGATAGACCTGAGCCCGCTGCAGATGGTCAAGCGATCGTTTTTGCGTCGTCACTAGATAGTTTAATAGTTTGCCGAGTACGCGCAGCAACTTTCCCTGGTCGATACCTTCAATAATTGCCCGCAATTGCTGCGGAACATCTTCGTGGTCGTCTGCGGACAACGTCATATTCAGTTGTTTGTTCAACTGTTTTCTCTTTTCATCGTCAAAAGCGGCCGAGGTGACGATTTCGCGCACGTCGTTGGCGTCCAGCTCCTGCAGGACGCCGTCCCACGACGCGATCAGTGTGACTTTGATTTCGCCGGTCGTCAGGTCGCTGAGTGCCAGTCCGTATGAGCCGTCCGCATAAGCATCCAGCGCGGCCAGATAGTTGTTTCGCTTCGGTTCAAGAGATTCGTCTTCCATCACCGTTCCCGGTGTCACCATCTGAATGACCTCACGCTTAACCATACCCTTGGCCAGTTTCGGATCCTCCATTTGTTCACAAATGGCAATCCGGTACCCTTTGTCGATCAGTACTTTAATATATTGGTTAACGGCGTGATAAGGAACACCGCACATCGGTATGTATTCATCCTTGCCGCCGTTCCGCGAAGTTAGCGCAATTTCCAATTCTTTCGATGCTTTGACGGCATCGTCGAAAAACAGTTCGTAAAAATCCCCGAGACGAAAAAACAAAAAGGCGTCTGGATATTGTTTTTTTATCGCCAAATATTGATGAATCATCGGCGTATAACTCATGCATCTTCCACCCCGTTACCACTCTGTAATCCATCCTCTAATTATAACACACGGGGCCTGGTGGCATCGGCCTTTTCTCCATTGCCATCCGGGGCCGGGCGATCAGGCGATAGCCCTGTCCGATCGAATGTGAAAAAAAGAGGAAGATCGCTCTTCCTCTGCTTTTATTCTTCGTCGCTGTTGTCCAACTCCGAATCCAGATTCTTCAGCTCTTCTTCCAGTTCATCTTTGTCTAAATCCGTCTCGACTAGACCATCCCCGTCGACCCGGACTTTGACCTTTGTATTGCCGATTACTTCCACAAGAAATTCCCGTTCCACTTTTGCCGTAATTTTATTGCCGTTTGCCGAAACTTTTGCTTCCAGGCAGTTCGGTTCCTGAAGCGGCCGACAACTGCACGTCACATCGTCGGAAATCAAATTTTTATCGCGCAGTGTCAGCCGAATCTTGTCGCGGTAGGCGACCGTATCGCAGCAGACTTCCGTTTTCGTGTTGTTGTTATACGAATACCAGGTATTAATGTCGTAAGTCCCTTCGACGATTACCGAATCTTTCTGGTAATTCGCACGAAATTTATGATTAATGACCCAGCACCCAAGTATATTCGAAGGTTTATGCGTCGGCGTAACGGCATGCGCGGACTGACTGGATTTTTTCCCTTTTCCGCAGACGGCTTTGGTGATGATTTCTCTGTAGTTCTCTGCCAAGAGTCCAAACCTCCTTTGCTTCTTCACTGTCATGGTATGCAGGGCGAATGACACGTGTGAATCGGAAAAAAAGCGAAAAAAACCGGCGAAGCGCTGCTTTTCTTCGTTAATAAGCAGCTCTCACCGGATTAGGTGCAGATTTTTCATGGGTTAAGCGCGTCTCGTCGCCGATTCACCGCGACTCCGAAATCAGTTGCCCTCACCGTCGCCTGCTGAATCTGAGATGCGGTCGGAAATCAGGCGGACGATCACCTGCAACAGATCGTCGACGTCTCCCTGCGCTTGTTTAAACTCCTGAACAACGGGGATGCTGTCCAATTCCCGTTGCAAGGCATCGATCTTCGCTTCATTGCGTTGGTAGGCCTCGTGTTTATGAAAATGCTGCAGATTGACCGACTCTTTCTGATAGTGCTTGATCTCATCGATGAGCCGTTGCACTTTTTGATTGGCACTGATTTTCGCCTCGGCTTTTTTATAGAAGGCTACCTGATCCACCCGCGCCAGACGTTCGGCAATTTGCTGCGTGCGGGCAAGTACCTCCTCATTCGAATAACGAGCCTTCATCGTCCGGCAACCTCGGCTTCCCGCTGCCACTCGCCGTCAAGCGACCACATCTTGGCCTTGGTAATCCGCACATTGACAAGCTGGCCGATCAACGTTTCCGGACCGATAAAGTTGACGACTTTATTGGTCCGTGTGTGTCCGGTCAAGACCGCTGCATTTTTCCGACTGCGTCCTTCAACCAACACTTCAACGAGCTGATCCTGGTATTTGGCATTACTTTCCTCCGCCAACCGGTCGACCAGCTTATTCAGCCGTTGCAACCGTTCCTTTTTCACTTCCATCGGAACACTGTCTTTCATTCGCGCTGCCGGAGTGCCGGCACGCGGTGAATAAATAAACGTGTATGCCCCGTCGAAACGGCATTCACGGACAAGCGACATCGTGTCTTCGAACTGCTCGTCGGTCTCATTCGGAAAACCGACGATGATATCCGTTGTAAAAGCCGCGTCCGGAATCGCCCGTTTGAGTTTGTCGAAAAGGTCCAAATAACGTTCGCGTGTATAGCCGCGGCCCATGATTTTCAGAATGTCGGAATTCCCCGACTGAACCGGAAGATGAATGTGCTCGCACAAATTGCCGCCTTTAGCAAGCACGTCAATCAGTCGATCGTCGAAATCCTTCGGGTGGCTGGTCATGAAACGAACGCGGGGAATGCCGATCTTGCGGATCTCGTCCATCAGGTCGCCGAGGCCATAGCGCCCGAGATCTTGCAAATCCTTCCCGTAGGCATTGACGTTCTGTCCAAGCAGGGTAATTTCCTTGTACCCCTTGCGCGCCAGGCTGCGCACCTCGGCAATAATTTCTTCCGGCCGGCGACTGCGTTCTTTGCCGCGTGTGTAGGGCACAATGCAATAGGTGCAAAATTTATCGCAACCATACATAATATTGACCCATGCCCGAAAATGGCTGCGTCGCGCCTGCGGCAGATTCTCGACGATGTCGCCCTCCTTGGACCAGACCTCAACGACCATTTCCTTGCTGAACAATGCTTCCTTGAGCAGTTGCGGCAGGCGATGAATATTATGCGTGCCGAAAATCAGATCGACCTGCGGATATTTCCGCAGAATTCGATTGACGACGACTTCCTCCTGAGTCATGCAACCGCAGACACCAATGATCAGCGACGGTTTCTCCAGTTTCAGGTGTTTTAAATCGCCAATATGACCAAACACTTTGTTTTCTGCATTTTCACGAATTGCACACGTGTTAACGAGAATCACGTCGGCATCCTCGACACACTCCACTGATGTATAGCCCATTTTTTCCAGTATGCCGGCCATCACTTCCGAGTCGGCTTCATTCATCTGGCAACCATACGTCTCAATCAAATAATGCTTATTCTGACCAATCGTTTTCATATCGTCCGGAATACTGAAATTATTTATAACATGAACCGGCTGCCGTCTTCGCCGACGGGCAGCTTTCAGAGACGGCGGTTGATAATACTTGGAAAAGTCTACTTTGCTGAATCGTGAGTCAACCACAACGGGCCCTCCCTTTTTCAAACTTCATCGTTCCATTATAACAAACTCCACTCTTCAAGTGAACTTTCCCCGCCTATGTATGTACCGATGTCGGATCCCCGTGTTACATTTCCGGGCAAGAACTTTTTCTTACGGCACCGAGCGGTTTTATTTCCACTCATCGAATTTTATAAGGAAAGAAAAACGCGAAATGAGGCGCTTATCATGAAGGTACTCCTTGCAGAAGACGATCCGCGTCTCGGTAAATTAATGGTTCGGATGTTTAAAAGGGAGCAATATGCCGCCGATTGGGTGACCGACGGACAAACCGCCTACGATCAGGGGGTGACCGGTAACTATGACGTCATCGTGCTGGATTGGATGCTTCCAAAGACGGATGGCCTGCAAGTCTGTCGATCTTTACGCGAGAATCACTACAGCGGCGCCATTCTGATGTTGACCGCTCGCGAGACCATCGAGGATCGCGTGTCGGGATTGGACTCAGGCGCCGATGATTATTTAACCAAACCGTTTTCGTTTGATGAGTTATTTGCGCGGATTCGCACTCTATCCCGACGGAATTTCTTCCCACTCAACCGCGGCCGGATTCATACTCATGACTTGATCATCGATACGATCAGCCGCTCCGTCACAAAGAATGGAAAGACAATTCGACTCACTGCTCGTGAATACCAGTTACTGCTCTACCTGATTAACAACCCGAACCGGATCCTGACTAAAGAAATGATCTTGTCTAAAGTATGGGAGGATAGCAGCGAAGTTACTTATAATACAGCGGAGGTTTATGTTAAACTGTTGAGAAAGAAGTTCGGCCAATCCAAGCGGGACAGCTACATTCAGACAGTACGCGGTGCCGGCTATATGTGGGTTGATCAACGTGTTTAACCATCTGCGTAAACAACTGACCCTGGTTTACAGTCTATGTTTCTTTATGACGCTCGTTATTCTTTTCATTATTCTGTTTTTTGTTTTTAGAAACATGATTTATCAATCCATTCGTATTCAAGTCGAAGATATTGTGCGTGATCAGGCGACTTTGCTCGATCACGGCCGCCAGCCGCAAGGGAGTGCTTTCAAACACTCACTCCTGTCGCTTGTTTATTTCCCATCGGCGGGTAACGCAACCGTCTATCATGGCACAATGCCCAATGCGCTGCACCGGGAACTGAAGCGTCGGATCGGTGACGGCCGATTTTCAGGAGTCATGCGAACAAAATGGTCCGACGGTAAAGGAACACTAGTCATCTATGCGGCCCATCCGGTTCGAAAAAATCACCGCACGGCTGGTTTTGTAATTGCCGTCCAGGGGATTCACCGGACACATGAGCTCATTGAATATTGGTTTAGGCTGCTCTTCTTACTCGGTTTGTCGGCAGCTTCGCTATCATTTCTAATTGCCCATTTCTTAGCAAAGCGGGCGATCGCGCCGATTAAACGTAATTATGAAAAACAAAAAGCTTTTGTGGCCGACGCCAGCCACGAAATGCGCACGCCGCTCAGTGTGTTTTCAGCAGGGTTGCAATATCTGGCAGCTGAAGAGCGTCCGCACTTATCGGGGGCTGCACAAGAAACACTGAACGATTTAAAAGAAGAAGTCGATGAGATGAATGCCTTGATCGGTCACTTGCTGACTTTGGCAAGATCCGATCAGAATCTGCTTGGCGAGAACCGATCGGATTTTGCATTGTTTCGACTGCTTCATTCCGTTACTCTTTACTATCGACGTCTGGCGCAACGGGAACAGAAGACATTCGTTACTGATTTCCCGACTCAGGAAACCATTCTGTATGCGAACCCGATGGAGATACGCCAACTTTTTACCCTGTTTCTTGACAATGCTTTTAACTACACGCACCTGCATGACCGAATTACATTAACAGTCCGCATCGATGAGAAAACCAAGCGTCTGTTATTAATCATTGCCGATACCGGTATTGGCATTCCTGAAAAAGATCAGCCCAATATATACGAACGTTTTTTTCGAGTTGAAAAAGGAAGATCACGGGAAAAAGGCGGCAATGGCCTTGGCCTTTCCATCGCCAACGCAATCATTCGCGCCTATGATGGACAGATCCATCTGAAGAGCACACTCGGCAAAGGAACCGTTTTTCAGATTGAACTGTCGATCTTGAGCACACATCGATAATTCAGTTCTTTTTCAGTATTCTTTGCTATGTTCTTAACTGAAAAGGAGACGATTATCGATGTTGAACGTACCGCTTCATCCATTGCTTGTCCATTTCCCAATTGCCTTTTTGGTGATTGGGACGCTGTTTGCCATCATTTCGATCTGGAGAAGGGACTTTTTCGATAAAGGCGCATTCTTCATGATTTCGTTCGGCCTCCTTTCAGGGATCATCGCATACTTATCCGGAGATGGAGCCGAACGTTTCGCAAGCACACACTGGGGCAATGGATATCGAAAGCTCGTCGGCATTCATCAACTTTACGCCACGATGACTCTGCTACTTTTCGGTTCGGCTGTCGGAATCAGGCTGTTATTTTCATTCTATAAACGAAAAATACTCATCCCAATTGTTGCGATTTGCTGCCTATTGGGAAGCGGAGCACTGGCGATGACCGGTCATTACGGCGGACAGATGGTTTATGTTCAGAAACATGCGGTTCCTGCTCAAACAACCAATCAACCATAAATCATATGATTCCACAATGAAAAAAGAGCAGGAGAGCTGCTCTTTTTTCACGAGGGTGTCTCAGCAGCCGATTTTTTGACTGTCGGGCACCCCCTTTGATTAGATAAAGCCTTGATTTATCAGCTTTTTCGGAACATGGAACGATTGACGGATACCCTCTTGAAAGCAGCCTTTTTTCACGACCTATCATTGCGATTGGGATTTATCGGGACCAAGAACCCTTTTTGACCCGCTCTTAACCTGTTTGTGCCGCCGGCCGACCGCATCGTCTGCGGCTTTCCATGCATTCGCCGCAAGTAGTCCTACTAGTAAAAATGATAGTTTACTCAATCGGAAAAACGCAAAACCGCCGATACAGGCGGCTATGACGCCGTAAACAATTTGTTTCGCAATTTTTGCGGGAGATGTCGGCGGATCCGTCAGCATAAAAAAGCCGAGAAATAGGGCTGCCTGACTATACGGAGGACGGATAGCATCGCCCGCCGCCGGAATTTGCAGCAATCCCGAAACTAGAAACAACAAGGCATAGGTACCAAGAAATGAAAAAACCAGCGGTAATTTGTTTAGTCGATTCGCAATGATAAATCCTCCGACGAGCAGAAACAAAGTCAACCACACCGGAAGCATCGACAAACTGCTCCACCAACTTTCGCCAGTAGAAAAAAAAGTGGCACTGATCAGGAGCCCGGTCGCCGCCGGATTGAAAATCGGCTTTCTTCGTTGTTTGATGAGATGTTTCGACAAGATGGCAATGAATACGGTAAACAGAACGTAGTACCACGGTGTGGAAGTGCTCATGATCCCGCCGATAATTAAACCAGTTATCAGTGCTCCGTCTGGGAATCGTAGTGGCCGATTGAGTAAATAAGTGATAATAAAATCCAGAAAAACGGCCCACATGACTCCGAGAATGAGATGGCGGAAACCGGATAAACCGCCTGGATAAGCTGTACCAATTAACGTTAAAGCGAGCAAAATGAAAAAAAGAATGCCCTTAGGCGTCCGAACAAATTTTTTTAAAGGAGATTTCTTTTTTCGCAAACCGGCTCTACCGACAGCAATAGTATTTCTTTTAAATGATTGTTTTCCGATCCGCAAATCTACAACATCCATAATCGATGCTCCCTTAATTGTTTTGTCGTCAATAATTCACCATGTGATGAGATCATCATACAGTCAAAGCCCATGGTTTCCATGGTTCGGATACCCCTTTCTCTTCCTAACACGAAAGCCGCCGTTGAAAAAATGTCCGCCGGCATCGCTAAAGGAGCGATGACCGTACAGCTCACAAGTTGATGTGACGAAGTCTGCCGGGAAGGATCAAATAAATGATGATGCCCCGGATAAGACGGGCTGAGGCGTTCATAAGATCCCGACGTACAAATTGCCTCGTCGGATAGGCGGACAGAACCGACTGCACGTTTGTGAACGAACGGATTACGAATACCGATTTTCCACCGTTCTTGATGCTCGTCTAACCCGGCCGCGTAGATATCGCCGCCTGCGTTGATGAGAAAGCACCCGTAACTGGCATCTCTGAGCGATGTTACTGCCAGATCCACGGCCATACCTTTGACAACGGCATTGAGATCAATCACCATCGGCTTTTTCAACATGACGATCGGTTTGTCCTCATCGACAACCAGGTCACAATAGGAAACTGCCGTATGATCCACGGCCTGTGAATCAACTTCATCGCCGGTGAGATAATTTTTATTAAATCCAAGCCGCTCCATGTTCCTACCGACAGTCGGATCAAACGCTCCGCCAGTGACTTCGGCTGCCTTGACGGCTATTTTTATCGCTTGATGCAACATTGACGACACTTGAATCTTCTCGCCGACTTCTGCAGCCGATAATCGCATTAATTCGCTCTCGCGATTGAAACGGCTGCACGTCCGCTCCACCCGATAGAACCAGGCGACCGCCCGTTGTATCGCCCGATCTACCTGCTGAGGCGTGCTGTGGGATACTATAATAATTCTTACTATCGTATCCATGGCGATGAATGTTTGTTCATAACGCATTGAATCGGCTCCTGACGCTTAATTTTTGGCCTGGCGTAACGCATCGGTTACCGCTGCCATGAAGTCAGTGGCACTTTCGGTAGCCCCGGTGACGTTTTCCACTTGAGCGCTCTGCCGACCGATCACTTGTTGCGGCAGTTGATCGATCTTAGATTGCGGATAAGAGGTTGTGCAATCGGTAATTTGCACTCCGGTAATCTTGCCATTTCGGATCGTGACTTGCACCGTTACCGCCCCAATCCGGTTTTCCCCATAACCGCTATATCGGCCGTCTTTATATTTTGACTGCGTTTGCCTGCCCGCATTGGCTGCCGATTTTGGCGACGAGATCGGCACATGCCGATGAATCTTCTGATCGGATCCGATCTTCGCCGCCGCATCGGGTTCCGTTACCAGGTAGCCTGCCGCGTACGTCAGGCCGATCGCTGCGGTGCAGAGCACAATCCATTTCGAACCGAGCTTGTTCATTGTTAAATCCCTCCAAGCGAGTCACTTAAAAAATGTTCAGCTTTACCATAGCCGGTTATTCTGAATCTCTGCTGAAAAAGGAGGACAGCTGAGCACAGACTTGATTGTCCGAATCATGAGCGAGTAGAAAAAGTGATCGCGTGGTCGTTGCATGACAGACTTGTTTAAAAAATTCAGTGTGGTGCGCTATGCCGGCGGGCCGTTTGCCGAAACGGCGATGAATTGCATCGCCGCAATCTTTCGGTTGCGTTCAAGAAAGTAAAGACGAGCATTGCGATCGGGACGAGCACCAGCGCCCAATACGTGACATTGCCGAGATACGGGCGCCGCTCCCGTTCATAAACGGCGAACTGCAGATCCCGTTTTTCTTTGCGGCTGCCGTTTACCGACAGATACCCTCCCCGATAAAGATCACGTTGATCGAATCCCTTCCCGGATTGCCCAAGCAATAATCGCGAAGTTCTGCTGCCGGAAATCTTTTGAATTGTCAGTTCTTGAATGGCGGTCCTGCCGACGGGAGTATCGTTTCCCTTCAGGACTAATTTTTTGGGTGCCGATGCCGACGGTAAACTAAACAGGGCCACTCTGACCGGCCGCCCGGTCTGCCGGTCGCGTATCGACATGGCATAGCTCCCTCTTCCATCTATCGTTTTAATCCATACGGCTACCCGATTGTAAGGTTGTGTTACCCGGAACGTCTGGCGTACAGTATGGTGCTGATCGACAATAACTGCCTTTTTGCCAACCATATACCGTTGCTCGGCAAGATAAGTGTTGTGCGGTACGGACCACTTTGTTAACGGGTATTTTCCTGCAACACCGTATAGGGTTGTCACGACAATTAATATCCCGGTAAAAACCAGTTCACTTTTCCTACAAATATGGCCCTGCCGCTTGTCAATCCGTTCAGAAAAATGGACAAATTGTTTAAATCCAAACACAGCTCCAAGCAACATATAGGGTGTGAACAACAAACTGTAACGCGGTTCAGCCTCCCAAATAAAAACGTAGAATAGGAAATTGCCGAACAGGCTGATTTGGATGAGTAGACTCAAATCGGCCGATCGCCTGCGAAGCGTCCGAACGGCCGAAAGAACGAGCAGCATGATTTGCACGACATAGAAAACCTGAATGACAAATAAAATGATCTGATTGTCATGGCCAAATATATATTCGTACGACTTCGTCCGCTGATCGCAGAGATGTGTGTACCAGTAGTAACCATGTGCCCCCGTCCCCCAAACTCTGGCCGTTTTTATGAGCCAGAGGCGAAGCAATCCATCGAGGCCCTCATTGGAAATACGCTGCTTGATCCGGTGCAAGTCGGCCTGCTTTTTTTCAACTTGATTTGGTTGTTGTCGTGTATAATAATAATCTTTTACATCGTAGCCGCCATTTTTCGACAGGCCAAGCACGATCCAGTGCGCGGTCGGCATTGCTAATGACGAATCCTGTGAATAACCGTAATGGTTCTCGACTATTTGCATTAGAGTGCCGACTGAACAAAGCAACATGCCGATCAAAACCAGATTGATTACGACTTTCCGCCACTTCAGGACAAAAGGCATATAAACGGCAAGCGCCGGAAAAAACAGAAACAAATTCGGTCGAAGTTGATCGCCGATGCCAAGTGCGACACCCAGTGCAATCAACCAGAAGATCTGCTTTGATCGACTGTATAAATACCATAAATCTGTCTCTTATACACATCTCCGAGCCCACGAG
>UQRJ01000084.1 GCA_900543345.1 uncultured Sporolactobacillus sp.
AGATGTCTTAGGGTCTCGTGGGCTCGGAGATGTGTATAAGAGACAGATCATAGGCTGCCTGAACAGAAAGTTTACCCATATCTACCGGTTTCTGGGCAACCGTCGCCGCCATATGTCCATCCTTCACAGCCTTAATGGCATCACCTTCACCGTCAAAGCCAACAATCATAATCTTTTTCCCGGCCGATTTTACAGCCTGAACTGCCCCGAGCGCCATTTCATCATTCTGGGCAAAAATACCGACAATATCGCCATGGGCCTGTAAAATATTCTCTGCTGTCGATAATCCCTTTGCGCGATCGAAATTAGCAGTTTGCTTGGTCACTAGATGCAATTTCCCTTTCGCATAACCGTCAAATCCCCTCTGACGTTCACGTGTCGCAGAGGCGCCCGGAATGCCTTCAAGTTCAGCAATCTTTGCATCCTTCCCCAATTTCTCATACATATACTTCGCCGCCATCTGACCTCCCTTCGTTGAATCGGAAGCAACTAATGTCAGTACCTTGCCGCCGTCACTGCTCCGATCAACACAAATAACCGGAATTCCGGCTTCATTGGCATCTTTGACTGTCGGCGTGATCGCGGAAGAATCCACCGGGTTAATAATTAAAATATCAACCTTCTTCTGAATCATATCTTCCACATCATTGGACTGTTTGGCGGGATCATTCTGAGCATCAAAAATTTCTACTTTTGATGAGTTAAAGTCGTAATCCCCTTTTTCACCGAAACGAAGAACGGATTATTCAACGTTGACAGAGACACGCCGATTTTTACTTTTTCCGGATCCTTTGTTTTTACTTTCGAACCATTCCCCTCATTATCCGAACCCAAGCCCGTACCACCGCAGCCTGCCAAAGTCATGACCGCAAGTGACACTAGGATAACAGTAAAGCAAAAAGTTTTCCACACGCTTCTCATTTTGAAATCCTCCCTTAAGTTGAACTTCTTGTTAGGCGACGTCTTTATTACTCCGCCGGTCCATCAAAACGGCAATAAGAATGACAACCCCTTTGACAATTTGCTGATAGAAGCTGGAAATTCCCAGTAAATTCATTCCGTTATTTAAGACACCGATAATGAGCGCACCAATTAGAGTTCCGAAGATTCTTCCTTTTCCACCCATCAGACTTGTACCGCCTAAAACAACCGCCGCAATAGCATCCATTTCATAGGCAGTACCCGCATCCGGCTGAGCGGAACTAAGCCGCGACGTTAATATCGTTCCTGCAAGCGCTGCCATTAAACCCGAAATTAAATAAATCACGATCGTGACTTTTTTTGTTTTTACACCGGCAACAAATGCCGCCCGTTCATTGCCGCCTAAAGCATAGGTATCACGACCGAATGCCGTTTTGTGAAGTAAAATCTGCAGCAGTCCAAAGCTAACGAGCATAAGAATAATAGGGAAGGGGATGCCGAATAAATAACCCCGGCCAATAAACTGGAAAGTAAAACTATCATTCATATGGGCTCCGGTGACCGGGTTTCCATCCGTAAAAACATAGGTGGCTCCACGATAAATCGTCATGGTCGCCAACGTTTCAATAAAGGGCGCTACTCTTCCATAGGCAATAATCAGACCATTCGCCGCCCCTAAAGCAACGCCAAGCAAAAGGCCGATAGCAATAGATAACCAGGTTGAGTAACCGCTTACAATTAATTGCGCGGTTACAGCCCCGGTAAGTGCTAAGATTGATCCAACCGATAAATCAATCCCCGCCGTCAAAATGACAAAGGTCATACCAAATGCAATTAACGCGTTTACCGAAACTTGTCGTAATAAATTCAATAGATTTGCCGGCTGCAGAAAATCCGGGCTCATTACCGTGATCACCAAGATAAGGACGAACAAGGCGAAAACAGGGCCTAATCCGGTCATTGATAATTTGGGCCGTCTTAATGCTGCCGATTTTCCTTCTGCATTATTCAAGCTGACTCACACCTCCTGTGTCTAATGCCATCACCTGTTCTTGAGTAGCCGCCGCAGTCGGAATAATGCCCATTAGACGCCCTTCATAAATCGCGGCAATACGATCACTGATTCCGAGAATCTCCGGTAAATCGCTGGAGACCATGATGATCGCCACGCCGCGATCAGTCAACTCGTTCATCAAATTATAGATTTCACGTTTTGCGCCGACATCGACGCCGCGAGTCGGTTCATCAAGAATCAAAATTTGCGAACCACTGCCGATCCATTTTGCCAACACAACTTTTTGTTGATTTCCGCCCGATAAATTGATCACTTTTTCCTGTGCATTTTGTGCTTTAATTTTCAAACGATTCATCAGCAAATGAACAAATTTTTCGATCGCATGATCATCGATAAAACCATGCTTCTTAAACCCTCGGATACTGGGCAGTGAAATATTATCAGCGATCGAATCGATCAAAACCAGACCCTCAGTTTTTCGATCTTCCGTAAGGAATCCGACTTTATTTTTTATAGCCATATAAGGGGCTTTATGATGAACTTCTTCTCCATTAACATAAATTTTCCCACTAGCCAATTTATCGATGCCAAATATCCCTTTCATAATTTCTGTGCGCCCCGAACCCATCAAACCGGAAAAAGCAAATATCTCCCCTGCGTGAACCGCAAAACTTATATCTTTAAATACGCCTTTCTTCGTCAAATGCTCAGCTTTAAAAATGACGTCACCAAATTTCGGATGCCGCTTTGGATAAAAATCATGCATCTCCCTTCCGACCATATCTTTGACAATTCGCTGCACATCGACATTAGCGGTTCGATACGTGTGAACGGTAACTCCGTCACGCATCACGGTCACCGTGTCGCTAATCTTAAAGATTTCTTCCATTCTGTGTGAAATATAGATAAAAGAAACACCGCGTGTCTTTAAAGTTTTAATGACATTGAATAATTGATTGATTTCCTTTTCCGTCAGTGCAGCAGTCGGTTCATCCATAATAATCACTTCAGCGTTGGTCATCAAAGATTTGGCAATTTCGACCATTTGCTGTTGGCCGACGCTAAGACGACCGATTCTCGTATCGACATTCAGTTTGATGTGCAATTGACCAAGGTATTGAGCGGCCAATTCTTTCATTCGCGATTGATTCAGCAAACCGAAGCTATTCTTGACTTCCCGTTTTAAAAACATATTTTCAACAACTGTCATATCCGGAAAGTTATTCAGTTCCTGATGAATGAAACTGATTCCGCGATGCTCGGCAGCAAGCGGATTCCTGAAAGACGTTTCTTTGCCACTGACAAGAATAGAACCGCCATTTTTACGCAGCAACCCGGTCAGAATATTCATTAACGTCGATTTTCCGGCGCCATTTTCACCAATGAGCGCGTGCACTTCTCCCGGTTTTATGTGCATATTAACATCAACCAGCACTTGATTCTGCCCGAACGTCTTTGAAATATGTTTCATGATAATATCCATTGATCTCACATCCTTTCTGTTTTTAATTTTTATAAGCTAAAAAGTGACACCGCTTTCCAGAATGATATTCGAATAGGGCGTCATTTCACCGGTACGGATAAATGCTTTCACTGCATGCAATTGATCTTTCATGATTACATGTGGGATAAACTCAATCGGAACGTTAATAATCTCCGTGATTCTTCGCAATTGTTCCGGATTGTCATCTTTTATTTCTTCAGCAAGATAAACTTTTTCTATCTGTAATTCCGTCAGCACATTCGTTAATACGTGAATAAAATCCGGCAGACTTTTCTCAACTGCCAGATCTATTTTCATGGTTTCTTTCGGCACCGGCATGCCGGCATCGCCGATAGCAAGGCGGTCCATATGCCCCATTGATGAAATAACCGCAGCCATTCGGGAATTAATAACGCCTGTTTTTTTCATTTGTCTTTATCTCCCTAACTCATTCACCTTTTTCGTACTTTCACGTATTACCAATGAAACATCAAATGTAAACAATTGAAAATCAGTTTCCGGATGCTTGATTCTGTGCAACAAGATTGCAGCTGATTTTGCCCCGACATCATAAGCCGGTTGGTGTATTGTGGTTAATCGAGGTTCTACGTAATTACACCAGTCAATGTCATCATAACCAACGATTGAATAATCATCGGGAATCTTTTTCCCCATATCCTTTAGTCCCCGATAAAGTCCAACAGCAATGTCATCATTTACACAAAAAACAGCCGTCGCATCACTTGCGATGATCTTTCTTGCGACTTGATAACCACCGCGTCGTGAAAACTCCGTATGAAAAACAAGTGATTCATCAAAAGCAATGCCGCTATGATCCAGACTGTCTCGATAGCCGTTAAAACGTTTTAATAGATTATTAGTGATTAACGTCGGCATAATCATAGCAATTCTTTTGTGTCCCTGACTCACTAAGAAATTGGTTGCCAAATAGCCACCCTTTTCATTATCAGCCAGTACTTCATCACTTTCATTCGTCAAATAGGTCTGATCCGTTGCAACATAAGGGATATTATTCTTGTTTAAAATCTGATCGACAAAGGACTGAGATATCGATGGAGCCGCCAGAACAAAGCCGTCGGCAGTCCTCTCGGTGAGCGTCTTCATATAATAGCCGGTCCGATCGTCATCCTCCCCAACATCATAGATTAGCGGAACAACATTATGTTGATAAGCAATGTCTTCGACGCCTTTTATAAAAGCACTGAAGAAAGGGTTACTGATATCCGGTACGATTACCCCGATGGTTGCAGACCGTTTTCCGACCAAGGATTGTGCATAAAAATTAGGAAGATAACCGAGCCTTTGCTGAACAGTCAGCACTTTTTCCCGAGTTTCTTTACTAAATCGTTTCCCTTTTCCATTTAAAATTAACGAGACTGTCGTTACCGAAGTGTGAGCAGCTTTTGCGACATCTTTGATTGTGACCCGTTGTTTCATTGGCAAAACCACCTGCGGCATTAGTAAAACGTATTACCTCGAACAGCATCATTGTAACAGGCGATGTAACCGCTGTCAATGAGCGATAAAAAGATAACTAATAACGGCCAACACTTATCACATCATTCAGCATAGACCTGAAAACATGACTGCCAATCCCGGAAAAAGCCACGACTTCCATCCGAAACTGCATCAGCTATACGCGCCGAAACGGTATACGCTATGTTGAAGATTCTAAACGGCTATTCCGATCGTTCTTGCTCCCTCGACGAAACTTCTTGCATCTGAAGCCGGTACAGGTTCAGGGCAGCGGCGGTTTTGGCAGTGCCCGGAGGATTGTCGGCAGACGAGGTATCGGTTCCCGTAGTCACTTTTTTCATTGGCACAACGATATCGCTGCCGCTCGCTTTGGATACAAAATTGGCACACTCAAACTGAAAACAACCGGTACTGAGTCATACCGGTTGTTTTCAGTAAAGATGATTTGGCAGCGGCAAAAGGATCGCTGAATTCGGCGGCTCGCGCTAAACAAGGCGGAACGCTTCGCCCGGCTTAAGTCCGCCGCATATAGGCCCAAACCGTCAGCGGCGCAAAGATAAGCACGACGATTGCCGCTCCAATCAGCGTCACGGCGAAATCCGATCCGATACTGCCGGAATTCGTCAGCTGGCGGACGGCTGTGATTAGGTGCGATACCGGATTAATATTGGCAAGCCATTGCAGCCAGCGGGGCATCGTTTTAACCGGAACAAAGGCATTGGAAAGAAACGTCAATGGGAATAACACCAGCATGGAAATTCCCTGGACACTTGATGCCGTCCGTGCAATCACGCCGAAAAACGCAAAGATCCAGCTGATCGACCATGAGCAGACGATGACAAGCAGGCCGGCGAAAACAACACAGGCAAGGCCGCCGCCCGGTCTGTAGCCCATGATGTAACCCATAGCGAAGGTCAGAACGGTCGCGATCGTATAGCGGATCGTATCGGCCAGCAGTGCCCCCGCAAGTGGCGAGATGCGGGCAATTGGCAGTGATTTAAAGCGATCGAACACACCTTTATCCATATCTTCGCGGAGCTGAACGCCGGTGACAATCGATGTGGTAATGACCGTCTGAACCAGGATGCCGGGGATGATTACCGGGAGATAATTCTCGACATTTCCGGAAATCGCGCCACCGAAAATATAGGTGAACATCAGCGTGAAAATAATCGGTTGAAGCGTGACATCAAAGAGCTGCTCGGGAGTCCGGCGAATTTTCAACAACCCTCGCCAAGCCATTGTCAGCGAATTGCGGATGGTCTGCCGGAGGCCCGCATTTCTGCGCAATTTGCGTTCGGCAACCGGCACAATAGAAACCGTATTCATGGTTGTATTCCCTCCGATGCTTTCGTTTCTTCGGTTTCGAGGCCGGTCAGCGCGAGAAACACTTCGTCCAGTGTCGGTTTCTGCACACTCAGCCCGGCCAGACGAATACCGGCGCTGCGCATAGCGACCAGCAGATCGGTTACCTGATCGGGATCGGCCAGCGGTACGGCAATCTTTCCCCCTTCGGGCGATACGACGGATGAGATCCGCAGCTTCTCTTCGACGATCCGGCGGGCCCGCTGCGTATCGCCCACTTCTTGAACGCTCAATTGAAGCGACGAGCGACCGATCGAAGCTTTCAACTGATCCGGAGTCCCTTCGGCGACCACCCGGCCGCGATCAATGACTGCGATACGATCCGCTAATTCGTCTGCTTCTTGCAAATACTGAGTGGTCAACAGAACGGTGGAACCGGTATCGACCAGACGGCGAATAGTTTCCCACATCTGATTACGCGTCCGCGGATCCAGCCCTGTCGTCGGTTCGTCCAGGAAAATCAACGGCGGCTGGGCAATCAGACTGGCCGCCAGATCCAGGCGCCGGCGCATTCCTCCGGAAAAATATTTCAGTGGCCGGCGGGCGGCTTCCGTCAGGCCGAATGCCGCTAACAATTCCGCTGATTTGTCGCGGGCTTCCGCCCGTCCCAGACCGAGCAGGCGCGAAAAGATCAGCAGATTTTCGGTTGCACTCAGTGATTCGTCGACCGATGCATATTGACCGGTTACGCCGATCAACTGCCGAACAATCTGCGGCTCTTTCACAACATCATGACCGAAGATGCGCGCTGAACCGGCATCGGGCTTCAGCAGCGTCGCCATCATCCGGATCGTCGTCGTCTTCCCTGCTCCGTTCGGCCCGAGCACACTGTAAATGGAGCCAGCACGAACACGAAGCGTCACGCCGTCAACCGCACGATTGTCACCGAACGTTTTCACCAGTCCATTTGCCTCAGCCGCCCACTCGTTGTTATTTTTTATTCTTTCATTTTTATTATTAATCATCGTTTCCCTCCTCCATGAATCTCATTATAGCGACTTCCGTTTTTCTGATTAACCTGCGACGGGCGGATTATCTCTCCTGCCGTAGTCGGATATCATCTATTGCGCCTGCGCCCGGCAATTTTCCAAAACCGGTTCAGTCATCCCGCTTTCCTCGCGGTCGACCATTCCAGCCGTGTGGAAAATGTCTGCCGAAAAAATCGGAAAAACCGTCTTTTCCGAAACGGTGACCATGCTCCATGAATTTCTCCGCCATCCGTTTGTGCAGATCTTCATTTTCTGGAAATCGTTCTTCAAACTGTTCAACGATCCGTTTCAGATAATCATTAAGATTAGCCAATTCCCGATCATTTAGACAATCGAACATATCATCCAAGTCAAACGGCGTGTCATCGAGCTTACCGGCTGCTTCAGTGCCCTTCTGCGTCAACCGAATCGTATAGCTTCGGCGGTCACTCGTCGATGTTTCCCGAGTGATATAGCCACTACTTTCTAGCTTATTCAGCAGTTCGGCCAATCCCTGTCTGCTCATATCCAGCAGATACGATAGTTCTTTCTGGCTGATCTCGGATTTCAGTTTCAGAATAGCGAGAATACGCCCCTGTCCCCTGTAGGGATTGCTCCACGGCCCAAAATTCATAAACCGCTGTGCCTGATAACGATGCAGTAAGGTCTGCAAACGGCGAAACCGTTGCAGTACCTCTTTTCTGATTTCATCCATTGACTAAATTCCTCCAGTTCGTAAAATTAAACAGGCCTGTTTGTCAAGTACTTGATTATATTTTAACGGCCCAGTACAAGTTAGTCAAGCACTTGACTAACTTGCCTTATTTCTCCGCGTTGATACACTGCTGATTCAGAGATGCATAAACGCGAAGAAAGCGGCCAACAAAAAAACAATCTTCGAGCAGCCTGCCGGGAAGATTGTTTTTCCTATTGTTAATTTTATGGCCTCATTCATTTGAAAAATAGCTTCAGGTCATCATCCACGGAACCTATTCCGGAAATTCCGAATTTCTTGACTAGTATCTCAGTAATGTCGGGTGACAAAAAAGCGGGCAAGGTCGGACCCAGATGAATATTTCTGATACCTAAAGCCAGCAAGGTCAGTAGTACAATCACCGCCTTCTGCTCGTACCAGGCAATATTATAAACAATCGGTAAGTCATTGATGTCTTGCAGACCTAATGCTTCTTTCAGCTTTAAAACGATGACGATCAAGGAGTAAGAATCATTACACTGACCGGCGTCCAGCACGCGGGGAATGCCGGCGATATCGCCCAAATGCAGCTTGTTATACTTATACTTCGCACAGCCGGCGGTCAGAATCACCGCACTTTTGGGCAGCGCTCGCGCAAAATCAGTGTAGTACCGTCGTGATCCCGCTCGACCGTCACAACCGGCCATCACGACAAATTCCTTAATCGTCCCGGATTTAACAGCGCTTACAATTTTATTGATTAGCGCAGCAGCTTGATGATGGGCGAATCCGCCGACGATTTCACCGCTTTCAATTTCAGCAGGCGGCGGACATTGTTTCGCATGAGCAATGATTTCGGAAAAGTCTTTGTTTCCACCGGCTTTATCCGCAATGTGCTTGCAGCCCGGGAACCCTGCGACCCCGGTTGTATAGAGTCGGTCTTTATAACTGCTTCTAGGCGGAACGATACAGTTTGTGGTCATCAGGATCGGCCCATTGAAGCTGGCGAATTCTTTGCTCTGCTTCCACCAGGCATTTCCATAGTTACCAATAAAATTCGGATACTTTTTAAAAGCGGGATAATAATGAGCCGGAAGCATTTCCGAGTGGGTATAGACGTCAATGCCCGTTCCTTGCGTCTGTTCAAGCAACATGGCAATATCATGCAGATCATGTCCGGAAACCAGAATGCCCGGTCGATTGCCGACGCCGATATTTACCTTTGTGAGCTCCGGATTCCCGTAGGTTTCTGAATTGGCTTGATCCAGTAAGGCCAGGCCGCGTGCGCCGTATTTTCCCGTCTCTAAAGCCAAAGCAAGCAATTCATTGACGCTGAGTGTATCATCCAGCGTTTTAGCCAGCGCGCTTTGCAAAAAAGCATCCACTTCTTCATCGTCTTGTCGTAAAACGCCAGCATGCGTCAAGTAGGCGGAAAGCCCCTTCAGGCCGTACGTAATCAGTTCACGCAGGCTGCGGATATCTTCATCCTCTGTCGAAAGCACGCCGAGATGAGCGGCCTTAGGGAACATCTCCGTATAATTGGCAGGCAAGTGAACCGGTACATCGGTGAGATTATTGCGATCGGATAACTGATAGATTAATGCCTCCCTTTTCTGCAAAGTCAAATCAATCCGCGAGCGGATGGCTTGTTCATCAAAATTTGCATTCGTAATGGTCGTAAATAAGTTCTTGCAAATGAGATGATTTATTTCGTAATTAACCGTCTTCCCCTCGGCACGCAGATGCGTCGTGACGACAGAAATGGCTTTCGTCACATATACCAATACATCTTGCGCCGCAGCGACTTCCGGCTTTTTCCCGCAGACACCCATCAGTGTGCATCCGCTTCCTCGCGAAGTTTCCTGGCACTGATAACAGAACATCGTATCCGCCATTTTTGTGCGCCTCCCCATTCACTTTTTTTATGGCTCAGCATTCAGGCCATCGTGTCAATAACCTCCTTCGCTCGCCGAAATCCCGGCAATAGAAAACGGCTTGTTTGCCTTAATTACCGCCACTGTCTTTACCCTATACGCAAATGGCGAAGAGCGCCTTGATCCAGATCAAATGATGGATCAACCAATCAACCGGTGCCCCGTCTATAAAACGACGGATTGGCAAAAAATCAGGTAAAATTTATTAAACGATCGTTTTGGCGATGAAATGAACAAGTGAATAAGCGGAGACAGGCTGCTTATTTATCCGTGAAATTCGCGCATTCAGTTATTCACCGGCGCTTAAGTAAGACGGATATGTTTACAGCTACGCAAGTCACCGCCCAAAACCTGTCTCTTATACACATCTCCGAGCCCACGAGACCCTAAGACAT
>UQRJ01000085.1 GCA_900543345.1 uncultured Sporolactobacillus sp.
ATGTGTATAAGAGACAGATTATACCCTGTATAGATGTGAGGGTGAGCACCTAACCCGGATTAAAAGCTTGTATTCCTTCAACACCTTACTTATTGCCGGTAAGGTGTTTTAACTATTTTAGCGGGCCATCTAGGAGATGAGCGAGCAAACCGGCGAGCATCGCCATCGGAAGCATGTTCGATTATAAAGTCGTATCCTGGGTAAGTCGTGCTCAGCGTTGCGGCGCGACTTCCAATCAAAATAAAGCAGGTAGTAAGAATAATGCGGCAAATAAAAGGCCTGAGCAAATCACGGAGGTCATGAATTGCCGACCGACAAATTCCGCTGCAACTCTTAGTCCCATTTCACGGGCAACCGTCCAGACAGTCACTGAGCAGGCGCTGATTGTTGAAGCAATGAACACGATTAGAAAGAGCTGCGCTGTTGAGAGCTGGGTGAGCAGCGCGCCGCGTCCTTCATTAAAGACCAGCATACCGTCCTTGCGGATCATGGAGAAGGCAAGGCCGATTCCGGCGTCTGTTGGCAGGCCGAACAGCGCGAGCAGCGGATTAAATAAATAGGCAAGATAATCGATCAGATGAAAAGAGTCGAGTACCGATGCTATCATGCAGATGCCGATGAAAATCGGCATGGCCTGTCGCAGAAATTGCCGAATGACGCTCCGCACGCGGAACCCGATGCCTTTGATCGTCGGTGCCTGCAGAAACGAGCGCCGCACAAACGGTGGCTCGGTCAGCCGATTGGCGTTGTGACCGTACCAGAGCCGCGTATGCAGTGCGCCGCCGAGCATTAGCAGCAGCACATAGGGCAGAAACAGCCAGACGTGGTGCGCGGCGGCGAAGAGGGACAGTGTGGTGCCGATTTGATAGCTGCAGCTTGAACCGAAGCCGATCAGCGAAACACAGGCCCGCCGCGTGCCGACCGAACAGTTGCGCGATTGGAAGACAGCGACAACGTTGCAGCCGAATCCGCTCAGGACGGGGACGAGATCCTGTCCGTTCAGGCCGATTCTATGCAATAATGGGTCGAGACAATCAACCATTCGGTCTTTTACACCGCTCTCGTCGACGATGGCTGTACTGATGCCGATGAGCAGAACGACGGGGAAAGCCCAAATAAATGAATAAATGCCGAGTGAAAGTAATCCGTACTTTCCCGTCAGCAATTCCTGAATCAAATCCGGTTGCCCGCTTAGCAGTCTCGCGATCGGTTGAATGATCCATTGATCCGCCGGCGGCTGAGTCAAACTGGAAAACTGATAAGCGATCATCACCGGAATGAGAAAAACAGCCAGCGTACAAATCAGCGCGGCCGCATAACCGAAGCTATTACGAACAAAAATGCGTTCTTGCGGAATCACCTCTTCTGGCCGAAGCTGTGCTAATGTATCGAACTGCGCCTGCGTCAACGGCGGCTGCCGACAGACGAAGGAACGAATTGCTTCCGATTGCCGGGCATTCAGCTTGCGCGAATCGGCTTGACACAGCGGCAGGTGGTGTTTTAATAAGTAAGTTCGCAGCATTCGTCGGCTCTCGCGTGTCATTTTATCGGCATGCGAAATAAACACGGCAAACGGTTTCCCGAAATCGGCAAGCAGCGGCAGGACCATGGCAAGTTCGTCGTGAAACTGCGTTCCGCGCACAACAAGAATCAGCCGGTCCGCCCGGGCAATTTCCTTTTTAACGACTTGGTTTGATAAGTGATCGCCGGCTCTGAGCCCCGGACTGTCGACAAATTCACACGATCCGCGTTGGCGCACACGGATAGCGTAAGTTGATCCCTTAACATTCAGTCCGTCGCCGGTATGGGCATCGGTCAGACGGGAAAACAGGGTGGTCTTACCGGACGATTCGGGACCGATGAGTAAAATGCGCATTGCAGCCGCGGCAGGAGTGCCGGCCGGTTTCCGTACCTCTAGCATTCGCATTTCACCTTGCAACAGCTGAGATCGTCCAGATACATTTGATTATCACGATAATCCTTAAATACTGTATCGTCGTAAGGTAATTCCAGGCGATCGGCGATTGTTTGCCCGACCACGGCGAATCGCTGCCGGAATTTGTAGATGAAGCAGAAAACGGTATAGCCCTGGCGAACGCTAGGACCGATTAAAAACAGATTGTCCACTTTTGTCGATTCGTCCTCTGCTGTTAATCGCGGCTTTCCGTCGCTTCGCCATTCGAACAGTGCGCTGATTTGTTTGGCTCCGGAAAAGAAGCCGGTTGCCAGGACCGGAACGGTATGTGCGGCAAACGCGGAGCCGTCGGATAAGGAAAACCGGATGTCCGTATGGCTTTGCCGAATCGATGTCACTGCCGTTTGTTCGATGATTTCAAGCCGACCAGTGGCCCGAGCACGATGCAGACGCTGTTGGGTAAACGGCGACAGGGAAAAGCTCGGATCGGCCTTTTTTTCGTGCGGAAGAATGATGCTTTTACTGATTAAAAGCACTTTCTTCCCCAAATGCGTTAAGTGAAAAGCAGCGTCGACGCCACTCTCATAGCCGCCGATCACTGTGACGTGAGCAGCATCGATGTCTTGCCAGCTTTTGATCCAACGATTATGACGGGCCATGTCCGCACCCGCGAATGGCCGGTCGTTGGGGAATTGATATTCGCCGGTTGCCCAAACCAGCGTACGGGTCTCCACGAGGCCGCGGCTGGTTTCCAGTTGAAAAATGCCGTCGACTTTATCGACCCGTTTGACCTTAGTTCCGGTGCGTACCGGAAGCTGAAAATAATTAGCCAGCAGGGAAAGGTAGTCGGCATAGGCGATGCCGCTTGGGTGCTCGCTGCCAAGTGTGTAAGCCGGCGACGTATCGGGTACGACGGCATTAAGATCCAATGCGCCGAATCCTTGCCCGGGGAACGACGGCGTGATCATGCGCATTTCTTTCGGCCATTGTCGGAAGGAAGCGCCGATGTCGGCTTGTTCAAGAATAGAAAAGTGTCGAATGCCCGCCTTCTGCAGCAGGACACCGAGCCCGATGCCTGCCGGTCCCGCGCCGACAATGACGATATTTTGCATCCTCAACCACTCCAATCTCAAATCGTAATAATTACGATTTACAGCCTATATTAATCAAGAAGTTTCGTCAAGTAAAAAGTATTTGCTAATCTGATTCAGCGTGATACGCGATAATCGTTACATGACTGCGTTTAAGAGATGACGATGAAAAGTAAAAATGTTTCTCCCCGGCCTATTCATTCAAGTTGACGCCGTTATCGTAAACATAAGGATGTTTCGGCTGCGGAATCGACGTGACCTGTTTGGCATCCACTATCGGCACCTTTTTTCCGTCGCGGATAGCGGCGTTAAGCGTTCCGGAAACTTCAACCCATCGATCTTTATTAAAATGACCGACATCTCCCCGTACTGGCATGCCGTAGACGGAAGCATCGGCAATGCAGCAAGTGATGACGAAACGGGCGGCGATGAACTCACTCGAGGCCGTTTGCTTATCACGGTAGACGAACCCGGTTAATGTCACTTCCTTTCCCTTGAGATGATCAAGATTCTGTTCGATGATGGTCATCATATAAGTGTAATTTTTGGGTTCGATGGTCAGTTTCTGTCGATGCAGCATGTCATGTTTTAACCGGTCGAATTGGTTTTGGCTGATTGGCTGGCGGTCGGCACGTCCATTTTGCCCCGTCTGGCTTTGCGAAGCGTTACCGCTTAGTGACGACGAAGCCGATCGGCGCATCTGCCGATCGGCGGCGACATCGCTGCCCAGCGCGTGATCGGGAAAGGTAAAACCCGAGATGATGGGGAACAGAAACAGGCAGTAAAAGACGAGTGCGGGCAATCCCTTAGTTGGCATATGGTGGTGATCGCAATCGTCGCAGGACATATGATTGGCATTCGGTGCGGCCAGCTGAATAACACTCAATAAGCCGAGAACAATGATTGACGCGTAAAGATAAGGATGCATCGTTGGCGAAAGATAATAGGTCAGGCTGTCGTTAACGACGAGCCGCAGCAACATGAGCGTCAGTCCGGCGAGAATCAGGCCGTGGAGATAGCTGTGGGTATGCTTTTGCTTATCCAATGAATGGCACCTCTTGATTAGTTATATTTAATAGAAGAAATCGAATAGGCGGGCAAGGGTGTAAACAACCGCGGCGGTTACTAGGGTAAAAGTAAAGACAAAGCGAAACTTGAAGCAGCTCAGCATCATCATTGTATTTTTCACGTCCAGCATCGCGCCGAACAGTAGAAAAGCAATGATTGAACCGGGTGTAAATAGGCCGGTCATGGAGGCGGCCAAGAAGGCGTCGGAGGTCGAGCAGACTGATAACAAATAAGCAAATCCCATCATAACGGCAGGACCTTTGCTGTTACTCGATCCGACGGCGGCCAGCAGATGCTGATCGAAGAACGTTTGAAAAGTAGCGGCCAACAAGGCACCGATTAAGAAATATCTGGCGGTGTCGAGAAATTCTTGATTCATATGCAGGACGACCTCAGTAAAATGCGGCCGATCGTGATGCATATTGTCTTTTGAATGATGATGGGCATGAGGAATAGCGTGTCCTGTATTTTGCGGTTTTTTCACGATTGATTGCCGGCGGAAGAGAAAATAAACGACGCTGCCGATGATCAGCGCAGCGACGAAAGCAAGGCCCATCCGCGCATATAAGATGGACGGATTGTTGCGAAATGCATAATGTGTTGACAGAAAAACGATTGGATTCAGGATCGGAATCGAAACAATCATGACAATGCCGAGGTGCTGTGGCAGCCCTTTCTTAATCAATCCGCGGATGATGGGAATGATCGCGCATTCACATACCGGGAAAAAAGTGCCGACCAATGAAGCGGGCAGCATCGCCACTATCGGATGAGCTGGCAGGATTTTTGCGATGACGTCATCGCGAAGGTAAGATTGAATCAGAACGGATGCAATTGATCCCAGGAGTATAAATGGAATCGCCTCAATGACGATACTGAGAAAAATCGTATAGAAATTCAGAAAATCGGACGGTATTCGATCGAGAAGCGGGTTGTTCTTTGTTTTTTCGGCCAGAAAAGTCACGATTAGGAGAAAAAATAAGAACAAGAGCGTAGCCGGGTGACTGATTCGTTTGAATTTTAATGTGTGCAGCGTTGACTCCTCCCTTTTTTCCATACGGTCATGTCGGTTCGTTTTGTTCAGTCGACACACTTTTATCCTATGGTCTTGTCCCTAGTTTAGAACGAGCCCGAGTAGGTGATAGGGTAGCACGATTCATAAAAAAGCTTGCATAGAAGCAGGCGATTGTGCTTAAATAATAGGTGTAAATCGTAATTATTACGATTTGAAAGCGATAATAAAAAGAGATGGAAAAATTTTATGAACATGTCTGGAAGATCGTGATTCTCGATCAAGAAGAGACGGTGACCATGCCGGCGCATTTGATAAATATGCCGATTGTTTGACTGCGGGATGGCAAAGGCGATGGGGAAAAAGGTACAGCAAGATTGCCTTTGGTTTTCCATAAAGTAGACTACCGGTTCATTTGATTGACCAAGTGTTCGCTCCAGCCTTTGCAAAGCAAAAAGTCGGGCGGTCGATATTTTCGATTATTCCTGAATTAAGCTTCGGAAAATCGCGGGGATGTGTTTACCTAAACTCTTTATCTATTTGTTTTTATTTAATTTTATAGAGCCATTTATAACAATATGAGAGAGAAGAGGAGAGGCATGATGATTAAACATTTGACGGTTAATCATCTCCATGTAGTCATTCAAGGAGAAACGATTATCAGCGATCTTTCCTTCGAAGTTCATGCCGGCGAACGATTTGCGATTATCGGTCCCAATGGAGCCGGGAAATCAACTCTATTAAAATCGTTGCTCGGCTTAGTTCATTATCAGCGAGGAAAAGTCACGATTGAATCCGGAAAGCAGCGGGCAATAATCGGCTATGTTCCGCAGTCTCGTGTTATTGATGAAGAAATGCCGATCAGCGCGCGTGACTTTATTTCGCTTGGACAAGTTCACGGCCTGCTTCCTTGGCTCTCGGGCCGAGAACGTCAGGTGCTGCGAGAGGTGATGGCTTTTACCGATACCGATCGTTTCGCGCGAAAACCGATCGGCAAATTATCCGGCGGCGAACGTCAACGCGTTTTTCTCGCCCAAGCACTCGTGCAGCACCCGGATTTACTGTTATTAGATGAATCAACGGCAAATCTTGATCCTGAAGCTCAAAAACAAATGATGCAACTGGTAAACAGAGTATCTGAACAATGGAAAGTGACAGTACTTTTCATCAGCCATGATCTTCATCTTGTTCGTCAGTTTGCGAATCAGGTGCTGCTGATGTCCCGCGGTTTTTATCGGACTGGCGAGACCGATCACATTCTTGGCGATGAGAAAATGCTCAGACATGTGTATCGTTCCATTGCTGCCGATTCAGGACTGCCGGCAGCTCAGGGGAAAGTGGTATCGACAACATGATAGTTGCTTTTATTGCCTTGGGTTGGAGGGGAAAACATGTTTCAATATGATTTCATGCAACACGCGTTTGTCGCCGGAACTTTGATTGCGGTGATGTGCGGAGTGATCGGTGTCTTCATCATTGCTCGTTCATTGTCTTTTATTGCCCATACGTTCTCCCATATCGGTTTCGCCGGTGCCGCTTTTGCTGCATATGTCGGAATTGATCCGTTGATCGGTTTGCTGGCCTTTACATTTGCCGGGGCAGTAGGCGTCGGACAAATGGGCGTGCGGATGTTCCGCCGGGACGCATCGATTAGTGTCATTCTCAGTCTTGCCCTGGCGTTGGGTATCTTTTTCCTGTCGGTCGGCAATGTCCAGGGAAATTACACGCGTTCTTTACTATTTGGCAGTATGGTCGGTATCGACATTCAGGATATCTGGCAAATTATTGCAATTGCGATGGTTGTCTTGCTGGCACTGGCTGTCGGTTATCGCTGGTTGAAGTTCGACTCTTTTGACCAAGTCGGCGCTCAGGCCGCGGGACTGCCTGTCCGCTGGATAACGATCGGTTTTCTGATTCTGATGGCCGCGGCTGTCAGTGTGACGGTCCAGATCGTCGGCGCCTTGCTCGTATTTGCGTTAATGACGATTCCGGCCGCGGCAGCCAGGCTTTATACCCATTCTATTTTTTCGATGATTGTGCTGTCGGTTCTTTTTGCCGTATGCAGCGTTTGGTTCGGATTGACGGCCGGTTACTATACGAACGCTCCGGTGAGCTTTTTCATTGTAGCTTTTAATGCGCTTCTCTACTTCATTGGCTTAGCAGTGCAGGCGCTGTTTAATCGAGTCGGAACGCACGATCGGGCTTCGGATGCGGCATGACCGTCCACACGGGGCCGGCGGTTTCATCTTCAAGTCAGATTTACATTCGGTTGATAAAGTTCGTGTTAAGTCACGTCGATAGCGCGTGCAAAACTGGAAAACTAACGATGAGAAGACATGTTTTCAAAGAACGATCATTAAATCGATCATCTATTTGATTCTGTGACTATAAACTGTTGAAGATCCTTCCTGAGGCTGATCGGGAAGGATCTTTGTTCGTTCTCGGAAAATTCGCGGAAAAATGCTGCGGTGCGTTTTTGCCGCCTTTACTGTTGCAGCGGTTTAAGTAGCAGATGCGGAATTTGCCGCCTGAATACAAAAGTTAAGGCAAAGGCAGAGACGCACTGCTGCTTGTTTCAATATGTTAATAAAGAAGAATCTACCCGATGCCGGTGTGGAAAAGGCGCTTACCGAACATCCGGATTCAGCACGGCGCAGCCGGGAGATCATCAAAGCAGGTTACTGGTGAGGTGGAAGTTATGATTCGGGTATCGGTCATTATGACTAGCTATAATAAACCGGAATATGTTGCCCGTTCGCTGGAGAGTATCTTGCGGCAAAGTGAGAAAAATTTTGAGCTTTTTCTGATGGATGATGCTTCCAATCAGGATACCATGGCCGCCGTTGCTCCTTATTTGTCCGACCCGCGGGTCCGCTTTTTTCGCAGCGGCGTCCGTTCGATAACGGAACGGACGGTAAAGACGCGCTATGCCGTGTTGATCAATCGGGCCTTGCTGCAAATAAAAGGAAAATACGTGACGTACGCGACAGACGATAATGTTTATCATCCGCAACGTTTGGAGAAGATGGCCGACTATCTGGAGGCGCATCCATCGATTTCGATTGTCTATTCCGGATCGGAAACACGTTATCTTGATGAACGGCAACACGTCGTCCGGACACTCAGGCGGCCGGCGACCCGTGTTCTTCATCTGGCACCGTGTGCGGTGGACCATTGCTCAGTGATGCATCGGCGTCTTCTGCTACCGCAGCTGAAAAAGCGGTTTGGCTCCTACTGGGACGAAGATCCTTGTTATTATCGGATTGGAGACGCCCGCTTTTTCTGGCGTCTTAACCACCTCGCTCCCTTCTATCCTCTGAATGAAACACTGGACACCAATTACATCACGACCCGCTCGTTGCACCACCAATTATTCGCACCGACAAAAAATGAATTCGTCAGCCGGCTGCCGCAGCAGCATACTTGCAAAGAGCTCCGCGAGTCGCTGGCGCAATTCTTCAAAGAAAAAGGGCGGCCGCAATGAACCGTACGCAAACCTATCTGAAAAACTACTGGAAATTGTACTTGCACTTCGTGCAGACGTTTGGCGGGATCACCTATCAAGGCATTCCGCTTGCCCTGCTCAGTAATTTTTATCGCTACCTTTCTCCAGACCTAAAAAAGGAAATGGAAAGCGACCGCTTCTTTCGATCGGCTCATGATTCGGTCGCCGATGAGCACCTGCCGCAGCGCTTGATTGACAAAAAGATGGCCGAAATGGTACCGGTCGCTCAACGAAGAGCAAACGGACGTCTGCTGCTGCATCTCGATTATTTGCGCTGGACACCGGAAATCTTCCGGCAGTTTGATCCGCAGAAAACGACGGCTCTACTTCGAGGCAGCGTGAAGACATATGCCGGGCTTCCGGCAATCAATAAAAACGAACTGTACCAACTGGTCCCCGCTCATGTGCTGCGGCAGTTGGAGAACAGGATTCAGGCAGTTTTCGCCGCCTTACCGGGTGGTCATCCGGTGCGCCGGCCTTCGATCAAGAAGACGTTTCTTGCCAGTTTGCCTGCTTATCTGCGATCGATAAGCGGTATGAGAGCCGCCTTTGACCGGCAGCCCATCTCGCTCATTGTGCTGGGAACGACCGAAGATACCGACAGCCGGGTGCTCGCATTAGAAGGCAAACGCCGGCACATCCCGAGTGTTTGTCTACAGCATGGGCTGCTAATGGGCGAAGAAGCCTTTTTTCCGGTGCTGGCAACGGTGCAAGGCGTGTACGGTCATTATGAACGCAACTGGTATTTGGCAAAAGGATGCGGCCCTCGCCAAGTTTTGATCACCGGCCATCCGCGGTTCGACGCAATCTTTCAGCAGGCTTCCCGCCACATGGTTGACGGCCGCGAATTAAAGCGACCCGGAGAAAAGCTCATTCTGGTCGCCGCTCAGCCCAATGTGGAGAAGGCACTGCGGCATGTTCTGAAACACCTGTTGAGTATGCCGGGCGTTCGTGTTGCCGTAAAGGCACATCCGCTGGAGTATGCCCGGAATCGCCTGTCGCTCTATCAGGCATTCAGTCATTCCGAGCGTTTTCAACTTCTGCCGAAAACGACGGTGCTTTACGATGTGCTGGCACAGGCGGACGGCGTGGTGACGCTGACGTCGACGGTCGGCCTTGAAGGCATGTTGTTTGGGAAGCCGGTCTGGATCGTCGATAACCCGAATGACAGGGATTATCGCTATTACCAATCTCTCAAGACTAATTATGTGCCGGATGCGGCCGCCTTGGTTTCACGGATAGCGGCTGCTTTCGGCGATGGGCGGCAATTGCGGAAAGCGTCCCGGGAATGTGAGCAGTTCAGGCAGAGAAATTATCCCGTGTTGCAATCATTACCGACACTTTTCCGTCTCTTTTCCCAATTAACAGGCAAACAGTTCCGGAGGAAAGTTCTTTGACCGAGGTGTTCTCGATGTACTTTGAAGACTGTCTCTTATACACATCTCCGAGCCCACGAGACCCTAAGACATCT